>NZ_JABKBZ010000100.1:0-15193 GCF_013166635.1 Lentimicrobium sp. S6
TGGTGTTGATTTTCAGAAAATTGCACATGAGTTAATCAACAATAGTGAAAATTTTCTGTTTTTTAGAGAAAAAGAACCTATTCTAATTCAGCTTGATAAGGCAGTCTGATTTGGTGCGAAACTTCAGTTATTGATACAATTGAACTTAAAATACTTTTCGATCTAATAATTAAACAAGCTTATGCCCAATTTTAAATGAATTGATCACAAAATCCCCACCTATAAACTTATAGGTGGGGATTTTCCCAATGTCACAAAAAACATGTTAAACATTAACTCATTCATTATTCCACTATAAATCGTTCAGATATTATATTTCCCATATTCTGAAAAGTCAGAAAATAAACCCCTGGTTTTAATTCATCTACAGGAATAAGAACTTGTCCTTTTTGCTCACTTTTAGAATAAACTTTAATCCCCGACAAGGAATAAACGCTCAGTTCACATTCTTCCTTAATATAAATAGAAATAAAATCACTAACAGGATTTGGATAGATTAAAGAGTTTGATTGACTAATGGTCTCAATGGAAGTATTTTGTTCTGTAGTAAACTGCCAGTTCACAGCATTAGGGTTCTCTACTCCTGTTTCTGATTGCGCTACCGGAACTACTTTCCAATAATAGATAGTTTCAGGAGAAAAGTCCTCTGTACTTGGATTAATCGAATAATTGTCTTCACCTGCCTGATATTCCACAAACGCTAATAGCTCTTCCTCACCTAAATTTGTATCTGTACCAAAATATACCTTAAAACCAAAAGGCTCCGAATAGCCTGTTTCTAAACTAAAAGACCACATCAAAGTCTCTAAATCTATAGCTACAGCCAACTCACCATCTACTGGACTTACGCATTCTGCTAGATTAGGGAAGTCGTATACAGAACTTTCAGTGGCAAATGTCCAAACCTCTACCCCTTCAGCTTCCTGGCCATCCTCATCAATTGTTATTGGAATAACTTTCCAAAAATAATCCATATCATATTCTAGATCTAGAATATCTGAAATGTTGATATAGTAATTGTCCTGTTCTTCTTCAAAATCAATCCAATAATACGGGAGTCCACTAAAATCATCCGAATCATTAAGAAACACTTTGAATCCTGCTGGAATAGCAAATAAACCATCATCGAGATAATCCCATGAAAGGGCAACCTGTGTAATTGAAACATCAGTACTTAAGTCGGCAGGATTTGGATTGACAGCTGTTGTTGGCAGTAGCTCAGCCAATTCATCAGCTCCTAAATCTGGATTTACCAGACTTCGTTCTTGTCCTTCAATATCCTCGGTGATAGATATTGGATTATCAATAGGAATAGCATTTTCACGAACCAATACATCTGAGTTATTCACATACAAATACAAATCATCAATAAAGCTAACCTGTCCAGTAAAAGCTATTTGATCGAAGTCTACGACTAAGGCTTGATAATCTTCCAAAGTTTCTCCAATTAAAGGCGAACTACTACTGTAGGCATAGAAAATAGGATGGCTTTCAGATGGTTCATCACTAAAATATAAGTTATTAGAAGTCTCATTTGTGATATTGCCCAATGTGGTGGTACTTTTATAAAACGCCGTTGCCAGCCCTGTGGATGGAGATGTGAGTGATGTTAAATTAATAAGGATATTATTCTTTAAAGTTACAGGTTCGTCATCATTATTCACAAACAAAGCAGCGGAGGAATTCTCACTGTTTGTTGCTGTATAATCTAATTGCACTGAATTATACAAGACAAAGGCCTCATTAAAACTTCGAAGTTCTATACCTCTCGCTGCTGGCGAACCAGACAAAGAAGATGCAGGAGCTGCAATATCAGAAACCATATTATTATAGATAGTTGCTGTAATATCGGTTCCAAAAAGCATAATCCCGGTAGCTGTATTCGATCCTCCCCCTGTTGCACTGATGTTATTTATGATATTATTATATATAAGGTGTTCAGATTTACGGGCATTCAAATAAAAACCAAAGATACTGGTGATAGCAGAATGATGATTATCAATAATATTATCGTGAATTTCAAACGGTTCTGTCAACAATTCATTGGGCAAGCTACTCGTTGTTGCAATGGCTGCTGGTGCAGTACTGCCAGTACCAATTCTCTCCAAATCTATAATTTGGGTATGATGTACTTTTGCGCCATTTTGCCCTTTCAAATAAACTCCACATAAAGAAATATCTGAAATCAAACTTATTCCGTCATCTATCGCTCCTACTTCATTATCAAAGCCCATGAAACTAACATCCCCTGTTCCAGAATCAAAATTATAAGCTATAATGCAGTTCTGAACCGTATTATTAAAGAATTTATTATCAGCATGAATCCCTTCAGAAAATGTGGGTTCTTCTTCTGTTAGCACATTTATCCCTATGGTTTGATTGCTATTGGTTTTGTTTAAATTGATATCTAAATTCTGAAATACATTATGTTGACAAGCATTATTAATTGATGCATTACTTAGAAACAAGCCATATTCAAGGAGCCCATTTTCGGTACTAATAGCTATCCCATCAATGGTCATATAATCGGTTCCTAAAAGAGTAATACCCGCCTCAGCATCAGCTATTGTTCCTTCGATATTTAGAATAGGCTTTGCTCCTGTTTGATTCCACTGAATATTGATTGGGTTCCCTGAGCTTCCACTACCGCTAATAATAAGTGGAGAATGATTAAACACTAGATCTCCACTCATTTCAAAAGTAATACCTCCTGCATTTACTTCATAAAGATTTAACGAATCTACAACAGACTGGAAATCAGGGTAGTTTTCAGATGGTACATTTCGAGTTCCCGATAGTTGCGCTATCAACAAGTGACTAGATATCAATATAATAATGGTAGTAGCTAATAGTTTTTTCATAGCATTAGTGTTTTTTTTAATAGTTTTAAATATGTTCTTGACAAAATTAAATCAATTTCTAAAGATAAAAAATGATTACTATAATTCATATCAGATAAAACTAGGCTCCACAAATTAAAAAGTAGTACAAATAAGATCAATAAATGAATTAAAAAGAGGATTCCATAAAATAAATCAACACTCTTTATTTTAACTTAGTTTAAAACCTTTTATCGTTTTTATTAAACCCTCCCAGATAAATTTAGCAATAGATTTGAGACTATTATTCCTTTCCCTCTTCTTATTTCTGATAGCAAGATCGCATCATTCGATTTGATATTTAGCATTATTTCAAATTCATCACCAAAAAAACAAGTTGAATTTATCAGCTCTTTTTCACCCTATTTTTACCGCAAACGTTTGAAAAAATCACACCGTATAATTATTCATAGTTTATTAACAAAATATCCATCTTTTCTTGATAAGAAATTCATTTTTTTACGAAGCCCTCTTTTTGAAAAACTTATATTTGCAGCTTAAAACCATTCTAAATTATTTAACAAATAAAAATTAGTATTATGCAAAATTTCAGGTTCACAGCTCTTGAAAAAACGCTTGACAGAAAGCTCGTCCATTATGAAATGCCAAAGAACAAACCTTCTGAGTATTACGGGGAAATGACTTTCAATATGTCAGCTATGAAGGAATACTTGACCGTTGAGGCTTTTGGCAAAGTTAAAAGCGCTATTGAAGAGGGCTTAAAAATTGACAGAAAAGTTGCAGATCAGATTGCCGCTTCTATGAAAGCATGGGCATCATCGAAAGGGGCCACCCACTACACTCACTGGTTTCATCCATTAACTGGTTCTACTGCTGAAAAACACGATGCTTTTGTTAATCCTGAGGGAGAAGGCAAAGCCATCGAGAATTTCAGAGGTAATGAACTGGTTCAACAGGAACCCGATGCCAGTAGCTTTCCTCATGGGGGAATTAGAAACACTTTTGAAGCCAGAGGATATACCGCTTGGGATCCAACAAGTCCTGCATTTATCCTTGGAACGACACTTTGTATCCCTACTATCTTTGTATCCTACACTGGAGAAGCCTTAGATTATAAGACTCCTCTATTGAAGTCATCAAGCGCTCTTGACAATGCAGCAACAGCTGTTTGTAAAATGTTTGATAAAAATGTGAATAAAGTATATGCTACTCTCGGTTGGGAGCAAGAATATTTCTTGGTAGACTCTGCTTTACACACCGCTCGCCCCGACCTTGTTTTAACAGGTCGTACCCTATTTGGCCATTCAAGTGCTAAAGACCAACAACTTTCTGATCACTATTTTGGAGTTATTCCTGAAAGAGTGAAAGAATTTATGAAAGAGTATGAGATAGAAGCCCACAGATTGGGAATCCCTGTAAAAACTCGTCATAATGAGGTAGCACCAAATCAGTTTGAAGTAGCTCCTGTATATGAAGAAGTAAACCTAGCCGTTGACCATAATCAATTGATTATGCATGTGATTGAAACAGTGGCTAAGAAACATGATTTTGTAGCCCTATTCCACGAAAAACCTTATGCCAATGTTAATGGTTCAGGAAAGCATAATAACTATTCATTAGCTACAAGCACGGGTAAGAATCTATTTGCTCCCGGAAAGAACAGTAAAGAAAACCTACAGTTCATTGCCTATATGGTGAACATGATCAAAGCAGTAAACGATCATGAAGCCTTATTAAGATCTAGCATCTCTAGTTCTGGCAACGATCATCGTTTGGGTGGTCATGAAGCGCCTCCTGCTGTTATCAGTGTGTTTATTGGCTCTCAATTAACAAAAATGCTAGACAAAATAGAAGCTAGTACTACTAGTGCTGGAATGTCTGATGATCTTTTAGAAGCATTAAATATTGATGTGCCTAAGATACCTGAAATTCTATTAGACAATACAGATCGTAACAGAACCTCCCCTTTTGCTTTCACAGGAAACAAATTTGAATTTAGAGCTGTGGGTTCCAATGCCAATTGTGCTAAGCCTATGATTGCACTAAACACCATCCTTACCGACCAACTCGTCACCTTTAAAAAAGACATGGATGCTTCAATGGCAAATGGCATTTCTTTTGAAGATGCCTTATTCCAAGTGATTAAAGAGTATATTATTGATAGCAAAAGAATTCGTTTTGAAGGCAATAATTATAGCGACGAATGGTTAGCAGAAGCCGAAAAAAGAGGATTGAGTAATATTAAAACAACACCTTTAACTTTAGATACTTACATCGACGAAAAAACAATAAGCTTATTTGAGCGCAATAATGTGATGACCAAAAGAGAATTGGAAGCACGCAGATTGATTCGTTTAGAAAAGTATACTAAAAACATTCAAATTGAATCCAGAATTTTAGGAGATATGGCTACTAATCATATCATTCCCATTGCCATTAGATATCAGAATACCTTGATAGAAAATGTAAGAGGATTAAAAGAAATCTTAGATCTTCAAACATATGGTAAGGTTTCTAAGAATGAGCTTGATATCATCACTCATATTTCACATCATATTTCTGAAATTAAGAAAAATGTTGATTTTATGATTAATGAACGTAAGATAGCCAATAAGCTTGAGGGAGAGCATGATATGGCTGTAGCTTATGATACTAAAGTTCGTCCATATTTAGATATTATTCGCCGTCATGTTGATAAACTTGAGTTATTGGTGGATGATCAGTTATGGCCATTGCCAAAATATCGTGAACTATTATTTGTGAAATAGTCTTTATAAGAATTCATCTATAATTAGAGTTTTATTTGTAATATTGTCTTCAATTTTATAAATAAAACTCTTTTTTTATGTCTCAAAAATATGTTTGTCCAAAGTGCGGAAATACTAGCTTCGAAACCGATGAAATAAGAACAACCGGAGGAAGGTTCTCAAAAATATTCGATGTGCAAAATAAGAAATTCACCGCTGTAACTTGCACACAATGTAAGTATACAGAATTATACAAAGGTTCAACAAGTACCATTGGTAATGTATTCGACTTCTTTACTAACTAAGGCTTTGAAAAGCTAACAAGCTCACTCCTTCTTAAAAATCTAATAATCCAAAAAATGAGAAAATATTTATTTCTTTTAATGATATCTTTTAGTTTAACGAGCATTGCTCAGGTCACTACAACTAAAGTAACACCACTTGAAGACTTCTCAGCTTCCAATGGTACCGTTTATGCTTTACCTAAAGCCAGTTTTAGAATAGACGTTTGGGTAGAGAAAGCTGAACATATTAAAGGCCCCTATGCTATTTATGCTAAGAAATTATTGGGATTAGAAACCATTATCGATTATAACTCTAAATCCTATTCTATAAAAAATGTAGCTATTGACGCTGAAATCATTGCCGACCCAGAGCAATTATACTTCGTCAATTTGGGTGAGAATTCAGAGAAGTCTGATAATATCAAATACCTGCAAATGAACGAATCTGGTTTATTCGGTGGAGTCACAGCAACTGCGCAAACTGCTGCCATTGAAAATCAAAATATTCTGATTGAAGAAATCATCAAAGGAAACAAGGATTTCAGATATTTCGCCGATGCCAATCTGATTGAAAAAACCGATACCATCATTAGAAGAGTGGATATTGACACTTCGCATATCGAAAAAGCCATTATCAAAAAATATAGTGTGGAAAAAGACATGTTGCAAAGAGCCCAAGATGCTGCAACTACTTTAATGGAAATCAGAAAGAATAGATTTGAATTGATTTCTGGTTATCAAGAAGTTGCATATAGTGCTGGAACTATGGAAATCATGAATGGCGAGCTTAAACAGATGGAGGATGATTATTTGGCACTATTTGCAGGTAAAACAGTGCTTACAGATGAACATTATGTATTCTATTATTCTCCAACTACCGACCAACCTAATATTATAGCTCCGGTTTTTAAATTCTCTGAACAATCTGGTGTTGATTATCTTTCTGCTAGTGGCGGTGAAAAGATTTCCTTAGCTATTAAAAGCAATGGTTTAGCGGAAAACATGAATGATATCAATACCAATTCTGCGGTTGATGGAATAGTATATCGTTTCCCAGAAACAGCTGAAGTTTGGGTAAAATATGGTTCAAAAGAGTTCGACAAGCAATTAATGGCGATTCCACAGTTTGGGAAATTACAGAAGTTACATTTTAACCAAAATGTGATGGAGTTACATCCTACTACTGGTGGGCTAAAACTATTGGAAGTTAGGAAATAGATTGGAGATTGAAGCATGAAGCATGAAGTTTGAAGTTTGAAACACTAGGCTTGAGGCCTTTATAATGAATTTTAGGCTTTCTTTGAATCCAACTTTTTAACTATTAGCTATTAACATTAACTCATACACATGAGCGCATCTACCAAAACACTAAAGGTTTATAAATCATCGGCAGGAAGCGGTAAAACCACTACCCTAACCTTGGAGTATCTCAAACTTACATTAGGGAAACCAGAGGCATATAAGCATATTTTAGCGCTTACTTTTACCAATAAGGCTGCTCAAGAAATGAAAGAGCGAATTCTCGAATTTCTCGGACAACTCATTCAACTCAAATTACAAAAAGACGATCCTTATTTTCTGGAAACCCTCCTCCAGGAAATTCCAAAATACAAAACGGCTCTCGATAGCAAAGGAATACTCGAAGCCAGAAGAATGATACAAAACGATTCTTTGATTCTTCATAAAAACCTCATTCACAATTACTCTGAGTATGCGGTGAGTACTTTAGATAGCTTCACCAATAGAATTATTCGCTCCTTTAGCCACGATTTAGGTTTGAGTTTCAATTATCAAGTGGAACTTAATGCCGATCAAATGTTGAAGGATGCGGTGGAGGAATTGGTGAGTAGAATTGATAATAAAGAAGAACTCATCACTAAAATATTAACGCGCTATAGTCAGCAAAAGATTGACAATGAGCGAAGTAGAAATATTGTAAACGATTTAAAAGACAGAGCAAGGTCCTTATTAAATGATGTGGAGGAGGAATTCCTTAAACCGCTTAGAGAGTTAGATTTAGAAGAAATGTCTTCCATACAAAAACAATTGGAAGCACAAGTAAAAGAGTTTGAAAAACAGTTGCAGAACTTTGGGCAAGAGTTCATCGATTTATGCAAGAGAAATGCTATTTTGCCCAGTATGTTTTTTCAAGGAGCCAAAAGTATTTATCCTTATTTTAAAAGGTTTACTGAGAAAGATTATAAATCTCTAGAGCCTAATTCTTATGTCATTAAGATGATAGAAGAAGACAAGTGGACGGCTGGAAAGGTAAGCCCTGCAGACAAAACCAATATAGAATCACAAGGAGAAGAAATAAAAGCAATTTATCGAAAAACGCAGGCCTTTATAGAAGACTATAGGTCTGATTATATCTTGAAAAAAGAAGTATTTGCTGGCATCTACCCTTTTATGGTATTGATGGAATTAGAAAAAATCATAAATCAGATGAAAGTGGATCAGCAAATGATTCATATTTCCGATTTCAATAAAATCATCTCTGAGAAAATCGCCAACGAATCAGCTCCCTATATCTTTGAAAGAATTGGAAATAAATATCAACACTTTTTACTTGACGAATTTCAGGATACTTCTGTTATTCAATGGCATAACCTTTTACCATTAGTAGAGAACTCACTTTCTGAGAATCATTTCAACTTGATAGTTGGAGATGCCAAACAGTCCATTTACCGCTGGCGCGGTAGTGATGTGGAGCAATTTAGTCATTTCCCTAAGCTAACCAATATTGGAAGTGATCCTTTTATGGCAGATAGGGAACAACAATTATATCGAGCCTATGAAGAGATTCACCTGACTACTAATTATAGAACAGGAGAAAATATTGTGCAATTCAATAATAAACTCTTTCAATTTATCATCGATAGAGAATTTCTACCAAAATCACAAGCTAGTGTTTATGCTGATTTAATTCAGAATCCTCAAAGCAAAAAAGACCTGCCTTCTTCCGTAGAAATTCACCAGATGGATATCAAAGAAATTGCAGGAACTGAGAATAAAAACCTTCTTTATATTGAGCGTACTTATGAGATCATTCAACAATGTTTAGAGCAAGGATTTCAATTGAAAGATATCGTGGTCTTGGCTCGAAAAAATGACTTTCTAATACAGGTAGCCCATTATCTTCTAAGCAAAGGCGTCAATGTGATTTCCTCAGAATCCCTGCATGTAGACACCTCACCACAAGTACAATTTTTAGTAAGTGTAATCCAATATCTCTATCAACCCAAAGAATCTCTTTATCAATCTGAGATATTAAAGTATCTGTTTAGACAGGGATACATAAACAGTACTTATTCTGATTGTTTAATGAATCTTGATTCTTCAAAAGAACTTCAAGATTTATGGATAGCATTAGAAATTAATTTAGATAAAGAAGAACTATTAAAACTAGAAGCCTATGAGGCTTTGGAACAAATTTGTGATATTTTCAGGATGGATAAAAATAATGCACTCCTTCATTTTTTCTTAGAAGCAGCCTTTATTTTCACTCAAGATAACCATCAGTCTTTGGCAGATTTCAATGAGTGGTGGACCATCAATGCCTACGATTATAAACTGGAAGTTCCTGAAGAATGGGATGCCGTAAAACTGATGAGTTTTCATAAGTCAAAAGGATTGGAATTCCCTGTGGTGATCAATCATTTTGCTCAAGCTCATTTACGTTCCAGACCCGGACAAGAAATCTGGTTAAATCCAGAGTTTAAAGACTTCCCTCAACTTAAAAGCTTTCCTTTTAAACTGTCAAGTCTTGAAGGCACCCAATTTGAGTCTTTTAAAACCATAGAAGACGATTTAGGCAAACTCGATGAGCTGAATATATTTTATGTGGCTATGACTCGACCAGAACAAAAACTCTATTTATTGGTGGATAAATATGAAGTTCCAAAAAAATCAAAATCTACTTCTAATCTTTTTAAATTCGACCAGATTTTAGATGAGTTTATTTTGCAATCGGAAGCCAAACAATTAGAGGAGAACGTCTTTGTCTTTGGAGATGACACAGTTAAGAAACAAGAAAAAAAACATGCAGAATCCATGGATTCTACTTCTGTAAGCATGACATCTCAAACCAATGCAGATTGGCGAAACAGTATCTCATTAGCACTAGATACTGAAGAGGAGAATACCGCGCTTTCTTCGGCACAATGGGGACAAAAAGTACATGCTGTTTTATCAGAAATACAGTCGGAGGAGGATATTGATTTTATATTGTCTAGAATGGTATATAAATCGTGGATAGCAGCTGAAGAAAGAGATGAAATAGAAGCCATAGTAAAACGAGTAATTGAGCATCCTCTCCTTCAGGAATTCTATCATAAAGGTTTAGCTAATTATTCAGAACGAGAATTATATAGTTCCGAAGGAAAAAAATATCGTCCTGATAAAATGATCGAACTAGAAGAGCAGTTTATCATCATTGATTATAAGACAGGTAAAAAACAGAAAAAAGACGAAAATCAAGTTCTCAATTATTGCCAATTAGTAGAAAAATATTCTGGGAAACCAAGCAAGGGATTATTAGTTTATATTCATGATGAGGTTGAAGTTAAGGTAGTTAACAACTAAGAGTTAAAAATTAACAACCAATTTTATTTCAAAACAAAATGCTAAGAAACAAGACTATTCCAAGCACAATCCTATTTTTGCATCATGTTAAGTATTATTGAAGAGTTTTATGAAAATCAGCAAGAACCTAGTAAATCTTGCTTTTTGAGTCTTAGAAAAATTATTCTTGATTTTGATCCAAATATTAAAGAAACTTGGAAATATCAAATCCCTTTCTTTTACTATAAAGACAACATGTTCTGTTATTTATACAAGCAAAAGAAAGGAAATCTACCCTATATTGGATTTGCAAAAGGAAATCTTATGGAAAATGAAATGCTTGAAAAAGGGAATAGAAAAAAGATGAAAGTTTTACCTATCGATCCTAGATTAGATATCCCTAAAGAACTCATTCTTGAAATTTTAGCAGAAGCTAAAAAGCTTTATTAAATATTGATCATCAAGATCAATAAAGCCACGAATTCTATGAGTAATTCTCAGAATTCGTGGCTCAATGTATTATAAAACGATAATTGTCTTATTTTTCTAATAATTGCTTATTTAAGAAAGCTTCCATAGCTCTATAAAAATCAAAACGATTTTCTTCATTTCTAAAACCATGACCTTCATTATCTTTCACTAAATACTCAACAACGACTCCTTTTTCTTTCATGGCAGCAACCATTTGATCAGACTCATCCACATTCACTCTAGGGTCGTTTGCACCTTGAGCAATGAATAATGGAGCTTCTATTTTGTCTACATGGAATACTGGAGATACTTCACGAAGCATCAAACTATCGGCCTCTAAATCACCAACCATTTCAAACATCATATCCAACATTGGTTTCCAATAAGGAGGAATAGTTTTCATAAAAGTGAACATATTAGAAACACCCACATAATCAACACCTGCAGCATATAATTCTGGCTCTTTAACTAATCCCATTAAAGTAGCATATCCACCATAAGAACCACCATAAATAGCAATTCTTTCAGGATCTGCAATTCCATTATCAATTAACCAATTGGTTCCATCAGTGATGTCATCTTGCATTTCGCGTCCCCATTTTTTGAAAGAAGCTTCCCAAAACTGACGACCATAACCTGTTGAACCACGGAAGTTCATTTGCAATACTGCATATCCCCTATTGGCTAAGAACTGAACTTCTGGATTGAATCCCCAACTATCTCTAGCCCAAGGACCACCATGAGGGTTAATCACCACAGGAAGGTTCTTAGCGTTTTCCATGGTATAGCCTTTTGGCAAAGTTAAATATCCATGAATTTTTAAATCATCGCGCGAAGTATAACTGATGGGGAGCTGATTCGACATTTCGTTTTCATCTATCCAAGGACTCACTTCTACTATCTTCTCAATCTCATCATTATCAGTATTATAAATATAATACGAACCCAATGACTTGTCGCTATAAGTTCTGATGATATATGTGTTTTCATCATCGTTGCTTGCTGATATTGCAATCTCATATCCATAAAGATGCTTCTCTAATTTCTTGTACATTTCCTCCGATTTGGTATCGAAAAAATGACGTTCTCGTTTCCAACCTGTATATGATGCAGCAGTAATTACTTTTCTTTTCCTAGAATAGCTCACGCTTTCAACATCATAATCGTCATTCTTATATAAAACCTTAACTTCCTCACCTGTTGCAGGGTTAAACTCTACAATGGCTGACTTATCTCTTCCAATATTAGAACTTCCTATGATATTTTTATTATCGAAAGTAAAAAATTGAGGGCTAAAACCTTCTTTAAAATTAGTCGTTAATATAGTTTTCCATTCGTCTTGCTCAGTGCTTCTATATAATACACTTTGACTGGTGCCATCAAGAGCCAATGCAATTCTTAATTTGCCGTTATGGTCTAGCATCCAACCCTGAATGTTTCCAGGATTCTCAGCAATCATTTCCATTTCACCAGTTTTCAAGTTCAAACGATAGGGATCAAAAACTTGAGGATTCCTCTTGTTTAAGCCAATAATCATGAAATCTTTTTGCTCTGGAAGATCATCAATAATTTGCGATCTAACACCTTCAAATTCAGTAAAGCTTATAAGATTAGTTCCATCTATATTCACACCGTAAAGACGATAATTTTCATCTCCACCAGTATCTTTTAAGAACACAATTTGTTCATCATTTGGCCAGAAATATCCTGCGATATCTCTATCTACTTCTTTTGTTAACTGAATTGATTCAGCTTCGCCCCTCTTTTGAATGAAAATATTCATTCTACTTTCATAAGGAGCCATATAAGAATAATAACTTCCATCAGGAGAGATTTGATAACTAGATTTCTCCGGGTTTTTAAAGAAGTTTTCTAAAGGAATTTGTTTGGCTTTCACTATTTCGGCTTTTTTGTCTTTGGCCTGATCACAGTCACAGGAATTCAATCCTCCCATTACTATAGCCAAAGTTAATAATACATAAATTCTTCTCATTTTATCTGATTTTAAGAACGATTTTTTGACGATGAACTGCTTCTATTGTTACATTAAAACTCAAAGATAATATTTAAATAGAAATGAATGAGCATTTTAACGGGTGTTAACATGATCTAATTGAATTCCCTTTTTGTACTTGACTTCGCTAGCTGTTAATCTTTTGCAAAAAAAAACAAGCTTACTCATCTCAATGTCTAAAACATATTAAAATTTACTAATTTTACCATTCACCCATATTTCCAATATAATATATGAAGACCAATCCCATTATAGAAAGCTTACCTGAACATTTAAAAGATTTCATTATTGACCAAAACTATCAACAATATACTGGAAGAAGCCAGGCTGTTTGGAGATATGTGATGCGAAGAAATTTAGATTATCTTGCTGATGTAGCGCATCAAAGTTATCTAGATGGATTAAAGAAAACAGGAATAAGTATTGATAGGATTCCTTCTTTGGAAGATATGAATGATATTTTATCCCAAATTGGCTGGGGAGCTGTTTGTGTGGATGGTTTTATTCCTCCAGCTGCCTTTATGGAATTCCAAAAACATAATGTTCTAGTTATTGCTGCTGATATTCGTTCTATTGATCAACTGGAATATACTCCTGCTCCCGACATTGTTCATGAAGCTGCGGGTCACGCGCCTATTATTGCTGATAAGGAATATGCAGAATATTTAAGAAAATTCGGAGATATTGGTTCAAAAGCCTTTAGTAGCACTTATGATTATGAACTCTATGAAGCCATTCGTCATCTTTCTATTTTAAAAGCAGATCCCAATACTAAAGCTAAAGATATTAAAACAGCAGAGGATGCCATCATTGAATTAGAAGCTAATCCGAGTCCTCCATCCGAAATGGCCTTCATTCGTAATTTGCATTGGTGGACTGTAGAATATGGTTTAATTGGGAGTGTACAAGACCCTAAAATATATGGGGCTGGTTTATTATCCTCCATTGGTGAAAGTGTTTGGGCCATGAGCCAAAAGGTTAAAAAAATTCCATATAGCCTCGAAGCTATGGACTATTCTTTTGATATCACGAAACCTCAACCTCAGTTATTTGTGACACCTGATTTTAACCATTTGAATACTGTCTTAGATGAATTTACTGCAACCATGTCATTAAAAATTGGAGGTATTCAAGGCATAAATAAAGCAATAGAATCAAAGGATTTAGCAACTGCTGTTTTAAGAAGCGGATTGCAAGTAAGCGGTGTTTTTACCAATCTCATTGCGGAAGGTGCTCATATTGTTTATATTCAAACCAATGGACCTAGCATGTTGAGCTATCAATATAAAGTACTCGAAGGCCATGGAAAAGAATACCATGAACATGGATATGGAACTGCCGTTGGAAAACTCAAAGGTGCATTAAAACCCATGAGATTATTAGAGGAGTCCGACTTGCGAAATATGGATATCATTATAGGAAAGGACTGCAGATTAGAATTTGATAGTGGATTAAAGGTTAATGGTCGTTTGATGAGTACCACAAGAAAAAATAACAAACTCCTAATAATGAGTTTTGAGGATTGCACTGTGGAGTATAAAGAACAAGTGCTATTCCAACCAGATTGGGGCATTTACAATATGGGCATTGGGGAACAAATTCCATCAGTTTTTGCAGGTGTAGCAGATGCTGCTGGTTATCAACTAAAATTAGAAACCCCTAGCGAAGTCACTCATAAAATCAATTATTCTGAGAAAGAGAAGTACCTATTTCAGCTTTATGATCAAATTAATAGCTTTAGCACTTCCTCTTCTCGTCCATCTGATATACTCATCGACGAAATCCTCCGAAAGTATCCCAAAGAATGGCTCCTACAATTAGAAGCTTTATACCAAATTGAAAAAGGAAGCTCCTCTGAGAAAAAGCTATTGGAATCTTTAAATAATGGGGATTATTCTGATGAAGAATCTAAGTTGATCGAGCTTGGATTGACTTAAAATTCTTAATTCAATACTTTAGCTAATAACGCATAATCATATATATTTTAATATATAAGGTGTTTTTTACCCACATAAAACGCAAAGCTTTTTTATTTCATTTACAATTCTGTTCTTATCTTTAATTCTCCAAATTCCCCCTTTCCCCCTTTCCCCCTTTCCCCCTTTCCCCCTTTCTCCCAAGTCACCAAGTCACCAAGTCCCCAAGCCCATTAGCGTTAACTTAAGCAAAAAGCTCTTTCAATTTGTTGCTCAAAATTTAATCGATTTTTCCTTTTCTCATAAGTACAATACCTTGATAATTTAGCTAATGAGTCGCCTGGGATATTTGGGCTGT
>NZ_JABKBZ010000101.1:0-14869 GCF_013166635.1 Lentimicrobium sp. S6
CGCCCGAAGGGCACTTTACCTTTCTTTGGATTGTAAAGAAATTGTAAAAAGTGGTAAAGAGTTGTAAGGGATAGTCTTTACTATTCTTTACGCACGCAGTGCATCTTACCATCTTTTACGCACGCAGTGCATCTTACCATCTTTTACGCACGCAGTGCATCTTACCATTCCTTCCGCCCGAAGGGCACTTTATCTTTCTTTGGATTGTAAAGAGATTGTAAAAAGTGGTAAAGAGTTGTAAGGGATTGTCTTTACTATTCTTTACGCACGCAGTGCATCTTACCATCTTTTACGCCCGAAGGGCACTTTACTAAACCTTCCGCACGCAGTGCATCTTACCATTCCTTCCGCCCGAAGGGCACTTTATCTTTCTTTGGATTGTAAAGAAATTGTAAAAAGTGGTAAAGAGTTGTAAGGGATTGTCTTTACTATTCTTTACGCACGCAGTGCATCTTACCATTCCTTCCGCCCGAAGGGCACTTTATCTTTCTTTGGATTGTAAAGAAATTGTAAAAAGTGGTAAAGAGTTGTAAGGGATAGTCTTTACTATTCTTTACGCACGCAGTGCATCTTACCATCTTTTACGCACGCAGTGCATCTTACCATTCCTTCCGCCATAGGGCACTTTACCTTTCTTTGGATTGTAAAGAAATTGTAAAAAGTGGTAAAGAGTTGTAAGGGATTGTCTTTACTATTCTTTACGCACGAAGTGCATCTTACCATCTTTTACGCCCGAAGGGCACTTTACTAAACCTTCCGCACGAAGTGCACCTTACCATTCCTTCCGCCCGAAGGGCACTTTACCTTTCTTTGGATTGTAAAGAGATTGTAAAAAGTGGTAAAGAGTTGTAAGGGATTGTCTTTACTATTCTTTACGCACGCAGTGCATCTTACCATCTTTTACGCCCGAAGGGCACTTTACTAAACCTTCCGCACGAAGTGCACCTTACCATTCCTTCCGCCCGAAGGGCACTTTACCTTTCTTTGGATTGTAAAGAGATTGTAAAAAGTGGTAAAGAGTTGTAAGGGATTGTCTTTACTATTCTTTACGCACGCAGTGCATCTTACCATCTTTTACGCCCGAAGGGCACTTTATCTTTCTTTGGATTGTAAAGAAATTGTAAAAAGTGGTAAAGAGTTGTAAGGGATTGTCTTTACTATTCTTTACGCACGCAGTGCACCTTACCATCTTTTACGCCCGAAGGGCACTTTACTAAACCTTCCGCCCGAAGGGCACCTTACCATTCCTTCCGCCCGAAGGGCACTTTACCTTTCTTTGGATTGTAAAGAGATTGTAAAAAGTGGTAAAGAGTTGTAAGGGATTGTCTTTACTATTCTTTACGCGCAAAGTGCATCTTACCATCTTTTACGCCCGAAGGGCACCTTACCATTCCTTCCGCCCGAAGGGCACTTTACCATCTTTTACTACCTTTATTATCTTTTCACAATAAAATAAGGATTCAGCAAATCCTCCTTATTATAATGCAATTCCAGTCCCTCTGGGGTTTTAACTGTTCCTCCGGCGGCAGAGACTATGGCATGTGCTGCTGCGGTATCCCATTCCATGGTTGGGCCAAATCGAGGATAGAGGTGTGCGCTGCCTTCTGCTACCATGCATAGCTTTAGGCTACTTCCTTTGCTGATAAATTCCACCTTTTTACCTGTTGCCTTTAAAGCTTCAATATAGTCTTCGGTTTCTTTATTGAAATGGGAACGGCTTCCTACCAATATCATGTTTTGTTCTTCAGGCTTTACCTTTAACACTTTGGCAGTGGCTGGCAGTTCTTTGAAGGTTTCGCCTGGCTTAAGCTTGAATTTAAAAGCCATTTGCTCGTTGATGCCGAGGTAGAAATCCTCTAGCACTGGGGCATATACAAAGCCTGTTCGGGCTCTTCCTCTTTCTATATAGGCCACGTTGATGGTGAATTCTCCATTTTTCTTGATGAACTCCTTGGTGCCATCTAATGGATCTACCAACCAGAATGCTTTCCAATCTTTTCTTTTAGAATAAGGAATGCTACTTCCTTCTTCACTTAGGACAGGTTCTTCTGTTTTACTTAATACTTCCATGATGATATCATGTGCTGCCTTATCGGCTAGAGTTAGAGGAGAATGATCTGATTTCATCTCTACTCCGAAGTCACCACTCTCGTAGATGTCTAGTATGGCTTTTCCTGCTTTAGAAATAGCGTTGATGACTTGATGCTGTGTTTTTGCTGTTATCATTTTATTTGTGGATTATTTGTTGTTTCTGGGTGCTGGGTGCATAGCGCAGGAAAACATTTCCGCGCTAGTTGGATTCCGTTCTTATTGTAGGAGTTTGCTTCGTTGCTTCGCGCCTCGCAATGACTTTCTTCGGAGAGAGATTCTGCCCAGGTATTTTTAATTGAAACAAGGTCATTGCGAGCGTAGTGAAGCAATCCCCTTCAATCTACTCGAGTATTCCAATTACTTTTAGTTCTGCCTTCCCCAATCCTACGAGGGCAATGTATGATGTGCTAGAGTCCTCGGAGGATTTGCTTTCACCAGCTCTCCCACTCGCCTATTCGCCAGCTCATTTTGAAAACCTAATCTTTCAAATCTACTCAACCTTAAACATTGAACCCATGACGCTACGGTCAGGGTAAACTTTGAACCTTGAACCTTGAACCTTGAACCCGTGACGCTGCGGTCAGGGTTAAAACGATAATTTTCGCAGATTAAACGAATTTTCGCGAATTATTTATTGAAGAATCGCCAGCTCTCCACTCGGTTTGAAAACCTAATCTTTCTAATCTACTCTACATGGAACCCATGACGCTGCGGTCAGGGTAAACTTTGAACCTCTTAAACTTTAGGGTCGGGGCAAAACTGCTGAATAACCAAGGACGCTATCCCTTTCAGGGCTATCATCCTTTAACTTGACCTCTTCCATCTCTCAATCCTACGAGGGCCATGTATAATGTACTAAAGCCCTCGGAGGACTTGCCTTCGCTTGCTCGTCAGTTCGTAATAAAAACTACTCAAAAAGAACCTTCTCAAGTTGAAGGTAGCTCAAGATTTCTTCTACAGTGAAGTCTTCCTTTGCTTCTATGATAAGGTTTGGATTTGTTGGGGTTTGATAATCTCTATCAATGCCGGGCATATATTTTACTTCGCCATCTTCTGCTTGCTGATAGATTCCGTATTTATCGTTTTTCTTACAGAAGTCTAAGTCGGCTTTCATGTAGATTAAGTGGAAGCTATTAGACTCTGAATCAGACTTTGTATTAATAATCTCAGCTACTTGCTTTCTCACTTCTTGGTCTGGAGAAATGAAAGAACAGATGGTGATGATACCTTGTTCGTTGAGCATACGGCACATATGTGCTACTCTTCGGAGGTGTTCGGCACTATCGGCCGGACTGAAATCCAGCTCTCTTGACAGCCCACTTCTTACGGATTTACCATCGAAGAGAACTACGGTTTTTCCTTGGGCGAATAATTCTTTTTCTAGTGAGTAAGCTAATTGATTCTTTCCAGAGCCATGCAATCCGGTGAACCAGATCGTAGCTCCTTTTTGACCATATCTCTTTTCTCTTTCTAGCTTATTAATTAGGCTTCCCGATTTTACAATGTGTTCTTTCTCTTGATCGGTGATTCTACTGGGGAGTCTGTCGGAGCTAACTTTATCTATAATCATTCCAACAGCCACTGTATTATGAGAAACAGGATCGATGAGGATGAAGGAGCCTGTCTGACGATTCTTCTGATAGGGGTCGAATAATAAAGGTTTGGTGGTGGTCATCACTACTCTTCCTATCTCATTGAGCTCAAAGCGATCGATTTCGCTTTTCTCTAAGGTATTCACATCCACCTTATAGCGAATCTGGTCGATACGAGCTTTGGTGGCGTGGGTATTATGTTTGATATAGAATTGAGTATAGGGGTCCATGGGTTTCTCGTCCATCCATACCAACATAGTCTCAAAATGTCTTTCTACTTTGGGCTGGCTTTGTGGATAGACTACCATCTCGCCTCTAGAAATATCTATCTCATCCTCTAAGGTAAAAGAAGCCGATTGAGGAGGGAAGGCTTCTTGCACTGGACCATCGGAAGTTAGAATGCTTTGTACTTTCGACTTCTTTCCAGAAGGAAGGGCCATCACCTCTTGTCCAACTTTTAAAACTCCAGAAGCTACTTTACCAGCAAATCCTCTATAATCTAAGGTAGGTCGAATGACATATTGAACTGGGAAACGCAAATCTTCGAAGTTTCTATCGCTGGCTACATGCACACCTTCTAAATGTTCTAAGAGGCTTTTACCATGATACCAAGGGGTGCGCTCAGATAAATCCACCACATTATCGCCCTTTAGAGCAGATACTGGGATAAAGGTAATATCTGGTATATCAAGAGTAGTAGTGAAGTCTTTATATTCTTGACAGATTTCGTTGAAGCGCTCCTCAGAGAAATCAACCAAGTCCATTTTATTAACACATAAAACCACATGTTTGATTCCCAATAAGGAAGCCAAGAAAGTATGGCGTTTGGTTTGGGTGATGACCCCTTTACGGGCATCGGCAAGGAGGATGGCCAGATTGGCGGTAGAGCCTCCGGTGATCATATTACGTGTATATTGCTCGTGACCAGGAGTATCGGCAATGATAAACTTTCGTTTGCTGGTAGAGAAATAGCGGTAGGCTACATCAATGGTGATGCCTTGCTCGCGTTCCGCTTTTAGTCCGTCGAGTAGGAGAGCATAATCGATTTCTTCTCCAGCATGGCCTTCTCTTTTGCTATCGCGCTCCAGCGCTGCTAATTGATCTTCGTATAATTTCTTACTGTCGAATAATAAACGGCCGATGAGTGTTGATTTTCCATCATCCACAGAACCTGCTGTTAATAGTCTTAGTAAGTCTTTCTTTTGATCCTGATCTAGGAATTCTTTTATGTTTAGTTTTTCTGTTGCCATTGTTGCTGTATTGGAACACGGATAACACTGATTTTATTGATAATCACAGATTAGTTATTCGTGTAAATATCCACGAATTCTCGCTGATTAGGCGGATTCTCGCGAATTATTTTGTGTATATTAATCTTTTATATTGTAGGGACTTGGTCCCGATATTTATTAAAATACTTATGCTTCAGCAAGAGTATCTTTTAAGTCATGAGTAAATTTTAAGGAGTTTGCTTCGTCGTTCCTCCTCGCAATGACTCATCTCCGTATAGTAATTTTCTATAAAATCACAATTCAATATTGGAACTAGGTCATGGCGAGGCTGACCTTAGAGTCAGTCGTGGCCATCTTTTAAAAATCAAGGCAAATCAAAATACAAATCCTTCCGTTCAGGATTTGATTTTTCAATTAATACCACTTTTTTTAATCTAGACCCACCCTTTATTTGCTTCTCTCTTTTGATTGCTGATTCCATATCAGCATGAATTTCGAAATATACTAGTTTGTTGATATTGTATTTAGCTGTAAAAGACTTTTGATAAAATTTATCCTTATGCTTTTTAACACGATCTTTTAATTCAGATGATGTTCCAGTGTATAATACCGTATTATTTTTATTGGTCATTATATATGTGAAACCTAGCTTTGGCATTATCCTTCCATTTCAATTAGTGTTAATTAGCCTAATCCGTGTGAATTCGCGGACAATCTAAAAATACCCTTCCCGCTTTTTCTGCTCCATAGAGGCTTCTTGGTCGAAGTCGATGACTCTGGTGGTTCTTTCAGAAACGGTGACGGTCATCATTTCTTCTACTATCTTTTCTATGGTGTCGGCTTCTGATTCTACGGCTCCAGTTAGTGGGTAGCAACCTAAGGTACGGAATCTGACCATCTTCATTTCTGCTTGATCACGCATTTCCTTAGGCATTCTCTCGTCATCCACCAAAATCAGGTTTCCATCTACATTTACCACTGGTCTTTCTTTAGCGAAATAGAGCGGTACAATAGGAATATTCTCCAATCTAATATACTGCCAAATATCTAGTTCAGTCCAGTTGGAAATCGGAAATACACGAATGGATTCTCCTTTATGAACCTTGGCATTATAGATATCCCAGAGCTCAGGTCTTTGATTTTTGGGATCCCATTGGTGGTATTGATCTCTGAAAGAATAGATTCTTTCTTTGGCACGGCTTTTTTCCTCATCGCGGCGTGCACCACCAAAGGCAGCATCAAATTTATGCTTATCTAGGCCTGCTAATAAGGCTTGAGTTTTCATGATATCGGTATGTACTTTGCTACCATGACTAAAAGGGCCAACGCCCTCCTCAAATCCTTTTTTATTGTGATGAACGATTAAATCCCAATTATTGTCTTGAACATATTGTTCGCGAAAGGTGATCATCTCGTTGAACTTCCATTTGCTATCGATATGCATCAATGGGAAAGGTACTTTTCCGGGGGCGAAGGCTTTCTCGGCCAAACGTACCATGACGGAGGAATCTTTTCCAATGCTATAGAGCATCACTGGGTTTTCGAATTCTGCAGCTACTTCACGAATGATGTGAATGGATTCTGCTTCTAGTTCTTTTAGGTTTGTTAGATTATAACTCATATGTTATTGTTGTAGATTGTCCACGGATTACGTGGATTTTCACGAATTTTTATTATACAATTTGGAATTAGGTCTCTTATTTATGGAGTTTGCTTCGTCGCTAAGCGACTCGCAATGACATTCTTCGGAGAGAGAGATTCTAGTCAGGTATTTCAATTGAAAGCATGGTCTTTGTGAACGTAGAGAAGCAATCTCCTTGTAAGCTACTCTGGAATCCTTTGATTTAAGAACTACTACCTCTAGTCCAACCCTCGCAGAATTTTCCATCGCCAGCTCGCCACATCGACATAATTATGAAATCTTGACCGTTCTTTCAAATACTAGGATATTGCAAAGCTACAACTCGGAGAGTTGTGCTACTTCCTACCGCAATCCAAAAGAGGTCAAGCTAGAGCCCTCGGGGGATTTACCTTCGTCTATTCTCCAAACGCCTCATCGCCAGCTCGTTTTGGAAACCTAATCTCTCATTGAACCCATGACGCTACGGTCAGGGTAAACTTTGAATTTTTAAAGTCTCCCGTCCACTTTATCCTTAGGTAGAAATCCTTTAATATCGAATATAACAGATTGATTGCCATTGGTGAGGCGCTGCAAATCTAGATCGGCAAATTGCTCGTGGCTTACCGCTAGTATAATGGCATCGTATTTTGAGGCATAAATATCTACATTCTTGTCCATGGTTTTGATACCATATTCATGCTGTACTTCTGCTTGATTGGCCCATGGGTCGTAGATGTCTAGTTTACATCCGAACTTTTGTAGCTCGTCTACTATATCCACCACTTTGGTATTTCTAATATCGGGACAGTTTTCTTTAAAGGTTACTCCAAGTAGAAGAACTTTACTATCTAGAATCTTCAAGCCTTTTTTAATCATAAGCTTAATGACTTTATCAGCTACGAAGCGCGACATATCATCGTTAACTCTTCTTCCGGAGCGAATAACATCGGGGTAATAGCCTACGCTTTCTGCTTTAAAAGCTAAATAATAAGGGTCAACTCCAATACAATGGCCTCCTACTAAACCCGGACGGTATTTCAAGAAATTCCATTTGGTTCCTGCCGCATCTATTACTTCATTGGTATCAATTCCTAAGCGATCGAAGATTAAAGCCAATTCATTAACAAAGCTGATGTTTAAATCTCTTTGGGCATTTTCTATTACCTTAGAAGCTTCAGCAACTTTAATAGAAGTGGCCATATGTGTGCCATTTAAGAGGATGGTATTATACATATCATCCACTACTTTAGCTATTTCTGGTGTAGAACCGGAAGTTACTTTTTTAATGGTAAGCAAGGTATTCACTTTGTCGCCTGGGTTGATTCTTTCTGGGCTATAACCTGCAAAGAAATCCTCATTGAACTTCATTCCACTTACTTTCTCTACTACTGGAATACAATCTTCCTCAGTGGCGCCAGGATAAACAGTGCTTTCATAAATGACAATATCTCCTTTTGAAATCACTTTTCCCACCGTTTCACTAGCTTTCACTAGGGGAGTTAAGTCAGGTCTTTTGAACTGATCTATAGGTGTAGGTACAGTGACAATATAAATATTGCTTTCCCTGATTTCTTCGAGATTGGTTGTCAGTTTTAGTCCAGCATCTCCATCGGAGCTGAGTGCTTGTTGCAGATCATGATCTTCTACTTCTAAAGTGGCATCATGTCCACCATTTAACTGGTCAACACGAACTTGATTGATATCAAATCCGAGCACTTGGAATTTCTTTCCAAATTCAACGGCTAGAGGTAGGCCAACATATCCAAGGCCAATGATTGCGATTTTGTAATTTTTACTTTCCATTTTAGATGTTTTATGGGACTTGAAGAGTTTAGGGCAAAGAGCTTAGGGCTTAGGGCAAAGTGCATGGGCCAAGAGCGCATATCATTACTATAGTCTTCTTTAATTTATTTTTTAAATAAGGTTTTTCTTATTTGATGATTTTTGGTGCTAAAATATCAATTTATTTTTAAAGCTGATTTCTAGGTGCTTTATTCTTCTATTTCTGATAGAGGGCAGAGGGCAAAAGACATGGTTCTGCTCTTTGTACCAAAGCTTGTTACTATTTGCTTACTGAACTCTTCAATATGGCTTTTCTGAAATTACCGCAATGAAAAATGATTATGCTATTTTAGCTAGGTAAATTTTGAGCCATTTTGCTAAATACATAATCACAGGCTTTTTTTTGATTAAAAGTGGTAAAAGCCCCAATTTGCTTGAGTCAGGCAATTATAAATTTTAAATCTTAACTCTTAGATTTCAGCAGTATGCACTAAACTCTTGGCTCTAAGCATTATGCTAAATTCCACAGCTTCGCCTCCTAAGTCACAGTTCCAGTTTTGAACTTAACTAAATACGAAACACTTAAGAAGCCACCACCTTATTCTTGATTCCAGATCAGTAATATTTCTGTATTGGCGTGTTGTTTTAAATAGTTTTCAATTTCTTGGACAGAAAACACCAAATAACGGATATTTTTCTTGATGGTACTTTCTGTTTTCTCTACCAATTCTACCAAATAGGTTTTATCGATGCTCTTTCCAACGAAAAGGAGGTCGATAATACCGGTGTTTATGCCTTCAGCAAGCTTACCTACTAAAAAAACTTGCTGCACAGTACCCAACTTCATCACAACTTTATCAATGATTTCATCTAGTCCGATATGCTTTAAAAGCAGGTTATGAATTTCAGGAAATAGCGGATGTTGGGTATTGGCCCGAAATAATTTTTTATTGCCTTGAGCTCTAGAATCAAGAAGGCCCGCCCTCTCTAACTTATTCAGTTCTACACGAATGGCATTACTTGACTCTCCAAATTCCTCCTCCAAATTTCTTAAATAAGACTCAGAGTTGGAGTTTAAGAAAAACTTCAAAAGTAATTTGACTCTAGTTTTGGATGTAATTAATGTATCTAACACTGCGTTATTAATCCTTAGAATTGATGCCTGTTAATATTGAGTAACAAAATTACTCAATCTTTGCAAACTAGCAAGTCTTTCGCTTATGTTTTTACTAAAGCCTTAGTCGATTATTTAACAGCTATTCCAGAAAGTCAACAATACATTAGGTTTTGTTATGAATTCCAATAAGATAAAGTGGGCTTTATCAAATGGATTATAGTAAAAAGAGGGTGTATTATTGACTTTATCAGAAGGGGGTAATAATTAGCGATCTACTTCTATAAATTTCATTATTTATCCCGATAGCCCTTCAGAAATCCATATCTTATATAAGCTAATTATCAAATACTGTATTGTAGTTTTATGCTAAGCTCATGTTATCAGAAAATGCGTCATTACGTTAATGTCAAAATCAGGTTATTATTGAAAACACGAAGGCGTTTTTAACAAATAATCACTAATAAGACAAAAGAAATGGAAAAGAAAAGGTTCCATTTAGAAAGCTCAGAATAATGATCAAAACAGCAGGTTTACTTCAAGGGAAAACCTAAGAAAAGGAAGGGGAAATAAAAGTTTCGAATAATAAAAAACAATCCTAAGACCTTGATAAATGCTGGTTTAGAAAAAAATGTTATCTTTGCCTGACCATTTTTTAAAAACAATATGCGACACAAATGATAAAATTAACAAGCCTAAACATCTAATTTCCATTTTCTTATCAGAGTCATCCAAATGTCGTCATTTAAAATAAACTAGAATGAAGAAAAGAGTTTTATTCGTCAATCAAGAGATTATGCCCTATTTACCCGAAACAAATCGTAGTAAAATAGGGCGTTATCTTCCACAAGGAATTCAAGAGAAAGGTAAAGAGATCAGAACTTTTATGCCTCGTTTTGGAAATATTAACGAGCGTAGAAACCAATTACACGAAGTGATCAGATTATCTGGAATGAACCTGATTATTGACGATCATGACCATCCTCTTATCATTAAAGTAGCCTCCATTCAACAAGCAAGAATGCAAGTTTATTTCATTGATAATGAAGAATATTTTCAAAGAAAATTCACTACTGTTGACAAGAATGGTAAATTCTTTGAAGACAATGATGAAAGAACTGTTTTCTTTAGTAGAGGGGTTTTAGAAACCGTAAAAAAATTAGGATGGGCACCAGACATCGTTCACTGCCATGGCTGGATGTCGGCATTGGTTCCATTATACATTAAGAAAGCATTTAAAGACAATCCTTTATTTAATGACACAAAAATTATTGTTTCACTTTATAATGATCATTTTGATGCTCAATTAAATGATAACCTTCCACAGAAGATTAAAATGGAGGGTATTGATGATACTGATTTAGACATTTACAAAGGTGGAAACTATATGGATCTAATGTTTGGAGCGTTGCAATATGCCGATGCCATTATATATGGAGCAGAAGAATTATCTGCTGATTATGTAAAGATGGCAGAAGAGACCGGTAAGCCTATCCTCACCTATCAGCCTGAGGAAGACTATGTTAATGCCTATAACACATTCTACGATTCTCTCTTAGAGGATTAGTTCTTAAAAAAAGATAAATCACTTTTCTAAATAGAAGCCTTTGCATACTTTCGCCAAAGCAATAGAATGAGATGATGAATATGAAAAAAATACTCTCAAGCGGCCTGTTGATCGTCATCACGGCTGCTTTACTTTTTTCCTGTAAAAAGGACATTAGCAAGATAGGTGTTGACATTGTGGGTGAAAATCCATTAGAAGTCATCTATATGGATACTGTAACTATAAATGTTTATAGTGAACTAATTGATAGCCTTCGTACCGATGAGTTATCGGCACATGTGGTCGGTGCCATCAAAGATCCAGTATTTGGCACGCTAAATGCCAGCGTTTACAGCCAGTTCAATATTGATCCCGGAAACGAAAGCTATAGCTTTGGTGATACTCCAGAAATTGATTCTGTTGTACTCTATATAGCTTATGCCAATGTGGATTTGTATGGAGACACCGCCTATAGGCATGAGTGGGTGGTATATGAGCTTGGAGATGAATTAACAGCAGATTCTGCCTACTATTCCTTTCAGAATACTAGACTCAAGCAGGAACCTATTGCGTATACAAGTTTTATCCCCAATTATGATTCGGTTGAGTTTATCGAGGAAAATACCATTGATGGAACCTATGACACTTCAATGATTCTTAATCCTGTTAAAATTTATCTTTCTACTGAATTTGGACAGCGAATCATTTCTAGTGACTCT
Source organism: Lentimicrobium sp. S6 (assembly GCF_013166635.1). Lineage (NCBI taxonomy): Bacteria > Pseudomonadati > Bacteroidota > Bacteroidia > Bacteroidales > Lentimicrobiaceae > Lentimicrobium > Lentimicrobium sp. S6. Next base: position 11,698 of record NZ_JABKBZ010000101.1, read on the forward strand.
TCAGTTTTTGAAGATGACGGAACTTTAAGTGAAGTATTTAAGGGGATTTATATTACTACACTAGAACAGAACCTGCCTTCAAGTGGTGGTAGTTTAGTGGATCTTAATTTCCAAAGTGACGATACTTTCATCCGATTCTATTATCATAATGAAGAAGAGGATAGCTTAAGTTACGATTTGGTAGTGAACTATAATACTGCTCGATTTAGTAATTTTAATCATTATGAGTATCGTGATGCTAGTCCTGAGTTTAGGTCTCAGGTGATTGATGGACATACGGAGGATGGTAAAGAATTGATATACCTGCAAGGATTAGCAGGTGTTAGAACAGTTGTTGAATTTCCTTATTTAAACAAAATAGATGATTATTATAATTATGCAGTTAACGAGGCCAAGTTATTCATCTATAATCAAGATGAGGAATCAGGTTATACTCCTATTTCTTCATTAACCTTAAGTCAGAAGGTAGTCATTGATAGTGTAGACTATCAATATACGGTGCCAGATGCTAGTAGTGGTGATAATTATTTCAGCGGAAAATACGATCAGACTGAGCATAGATACTTTTTCAGAATCACCCAATATATTCAGGATGTGATTCAAGGATTTACGGCTGACAACAAACTAAGAGTAGAAATCATTGGTGGAGCCATTCACCCTAATCGACTGATAGGATATGGATACGAGCCTATGATGGACGAGAGTAAGCGTATACAACTGCATGTGACTTATACTAAAATAGACAATGACGATGTAGCTGCTGAGGAATAAACCCTCTTGCCTTTAGGTAGTCCAGATATATCAAGAAGTCTAATAAGTTTCACCTATGAAACTTTTAGACTTCTTTTATTTTGTGCTACATACACATTTTTTCTCTCAGCCGATTTTAGTAAAACCCTTTTGAAGCATTGTGATACGGCTATTTCGTATCCTCTTCAGACAACAATACCATTTTAAGGCACATTCGGTTTAAACTCCTTTTAATACAATAGAAAGTCAATCGGCTGAAAGAGAAAGCAAGTTTAAAGAATTATTTAGGGCAGATATCCTTGCTTTTCCTATCTTTAGTCCTTCAAAAATAAGACAGAAGTATGGCTTCTAAAAAGAAAAAATCAGTTAAGAAATCCTCAATGCTGCAAAACAGGGATCTATGGATTTATGGTCTTATCATCCTATTTGGCTTTACCCTATATTCAAACACTATAAATCATGGCTTTGTTCTAGACGATCCCATCATCACCACAGAAAACAAATTTGTGAATGAAGGCTTTAGCGGCTTAAAAGACATCTTTAGCCATGGATATCTATATGGCTTTAATAGATTAGAAGGACTAACTTACAGACCTTTAGTATTGGCTAGTTTGGCCATAGAAACAGCCATATGGGGCTCTAATCCCAGTGTGCACCATTTTTTCAATCTTTTCTTTTTTGTTTTAACAGGACTCCTACTTTTCTTATTTACTTCAAGATTATTTCCAAACGAGTCTGTTTGGCTCCCAATGGGCATCACATTGTTATTTTTGGCTCATCCTATTCACACAGAAGTAGTTGCCAATATTAAAAGTCGTGATGAAATACTCTCTTTCCTATTTGGTATCACCTCATTATTATTTCTCTTTAAGTATACAGATGAAAATAAAATTAAAAACTTAATGCTTAGTTTGCTCTTCTTTTTTTTCAGCTTAATTTCTAAAGAAACAGGATTGGCATTTATTGGAGTCATACCTCTTAGTCTATATTTTTTCCGAAGCATATCGTTAAAAAAAATAGTAAAAATCAGCAGCCCCTTTTTGGGATTTATTATATTATATTTTCTAATCAGATATTTGATCCTTGATGAATATTCCTCTGTGGAAGACATGGATAAAATCAATAACTCACTCATGGCACTTTCAGGTATAGAGCTCTGGGCTACAAAAATCATGATTTTGGGTAAATACTTGGTCTTGCTTCTGTTTCCTCATCCCTTGAGCTATGATTATTCTTTTAATCAAATTCCTGCGGTAGGCATGGGAGATTGGAAGTTTATATTAGCTCTAATTGCCTATATTAGCCTGTTTGCTTATGCTATTTATGGCTTGATAAAGAAAAAACCCTTAGCCTATGGCATTATTTTCTTTTTAAGCCTACTCTTTTTGGTTTCCAACCTCTTTGTCATTATCGGAGCGACCATGGCTGAAAGGTTTGTATACGCCTCTAGTTTTGGCTTTACTTTTGCACTAGGATATGCTTTATATAAATATCTCGATCGAAAAATCTTTTACTATGTATTAGGAACAATTCTTCTTCTATACAGCTTTAAAACCATATCGAGAAATTCAGATTGGGAATCCCCGTATACTCTGTATAAATCTGGCCTCATCACTGCTCCGAACAGCGCCAGAGCAGCCAATCACTTTGGAACTTATCACAGACAAGAAGCTGAAAAAAGCACCAATACAACCTCTCGTTCCAATAACTATCAAGAAGCCATTAAACATTACCAAAAGGCGCTTGTTATCTATCCTCAGTATAGAGAAGCTGAATATAATCAAGGAGTCTGTTATAATGCCATCGGAAAAAAAGAGCTTGCTAGAGCTTGCTATGAAAGAGTTTTAGAATACGATCCTAATGATTTGAATACCTTAAACAATATGGGGGTGTATTATTTCGAGAAGAAAAATTATGAAAAGGGAATTGAATTTTGGAAAAGAGTGATTGCTATCAATAATCAAGACATTCTGGTTTTAGGGAATTTGGCGGCAGCCTACTTTAATTTAGGGGAACATGAAAAATCAATCGAATATCAACTACGCATACTCCAAATAGAGCCTTATAATAAAAAAGCTTTAGGGCTCATGATCAGGTCCTATAAGGCCTTAGGAAATCACGAAAAGGCTCTGGAGTTCCAAGAAAGACTAAAGTAGAAACTCGTTTTTATTTCGTGGTTCTGATGGTTAGGTGGGTAACGATGGGTGCATAGACGGAATGGTTGTGCTGGGTACTGGGTGCTGGGTTTAAGGTAAAGAGCAATGGGTCCTGAACTAAGGGCTAAGACAAAATAATGGCTCATGTTAATTTTTATGGGGAGAATCAGAATAAAGAGTTCGGATTAAAGAGTAGCAAATATGAATTGATGTTTTGCTTCACAAGGCATAATATTTAGTGTAGATTGAAATTATAGCCTTTTTTA
>NZ_JABKBZ010000102.1:0-14646 GCF_013166635.1 Lentimicrobium sp. S6
TTCTTTAGATTTAACAGAAGGAATCATCGCCAATCAATTTTAGATAAAATCATTCAGAGATGCGTAGAGCATAAACCGATTGCTTACGCTTCGATTAAATTACACGAGACTTAAATGGGTAACCCTATTCATTAATATCAGCTCTCTTATTTAATTTAATTAGTCTAATCCAAAATCAAACTAATTGCTAAACCTCCACCGGCAGCCAAATGAAAAGTCTCTTTACTGTTCTTGTTAACCGAAACTTCTTCAATAACCAAACTTAAAGGATTATCATTCCAATGGGCTTCCTCTCCATCTTTGTAAACAATGACTTTATAGTTTTTACCCTCCTCTAAAAAGCTAAAATCGATGGTAATATCTCTAGGGTTTTCATCACTAACTGCACCAACAAACCAGTTCATGGTTTCTCTTTCTTGGCGAGCTATTATTACAAACTCACCTACTTCACCATCAAGGACGATGCTTTGTTCCCAGTCTACTCCCACATCTCTAATAAACTGCAAAGCTGGGTTTCCTTCATAATGCTCAGGAAGATCGCAAGCCATTTGAATAGGGCTATACAAAACCACATACAAAGCCAGCTGATGGGCCAAAGTAGTGTTGATTTGATTCTTCAATTCAGCTCCCCAGTTTGGATTTGGTGTTTTTTTACTTAATTTGATATCAAACACACCTGGTGTAAAATCAATAGGACCAGCTAGCATTCTTGTAAAAGGAACAATAGTTAAATGTTCAGGAGGATTTCCGCCATCATTGGCCCAAGCATTAAATTCTTGTCCACGAAGCCCTTCACGAGCAATTGCATTTGGTAAAGTTCTACGAATTCCGGTAGCTTTAATAGGTTCATGGGCATTAATAGCGACTTTATATTTGGCGGCAGTTTCCAAAACTCTTCTATAGTGATTCACCATCCATTGCCCATGGTGAAATTCGCCTTTAGGAATAATTTTTCCCACATACCCCGTCTTTACAGAATGAATTCCTAGGCTTTCCATTAAGGCAAAAGCGGTATCCATTTGTTGGTCATAAGTAGTAACCGCGGCAGAAGTTTCGTGATGCATGATCAACTCCACTCCTCTTTCTCTTCCATATCGAACTACTTCTTCAATATCATAATCAGGATAGCAAGTGACGAAATCGAAAACACCTTCCCGATCTTCAAAGCCAATCCAATGTTCCCAGCCTGTATTCCAGCCTTCCACCAAAATACCACTCATTCCATTCTTTGCAGCAAAATCGATATATCTTTTGGCATTTTCTGTGGTAGCTCCGTGTTTACCATGTGCTTTACCTGTATCTTCCCAAGTATTCATATTTTGAGTCATTCCATAATCCCAAGTAGCAATTCCCAAATGCATTTCCCACCAAATACCCACATATTTCATAGGCTTAAACCAAGACACATCACCAAGTTTATTGGCTTCATTTAGGTTTAAAATAAGTTTAGAGGAGATTAAGTCTTTGGCTTCATCTGCTATTTGAATGGTTCTCCATGGCGTTACAAAAGGAAGGCTTCGCTTAACTTTGTATTTATGGTTTTTGGAGCCTACGAGTCCAGACGTTAAGACCAAACTACCTGTATCAACCTTTAAAGTCATGCCAGCATAATCCGTTAAATTGGCTTCATGAAAACTCAAATGAATACCATCCTCTGTACGCATAGTTACTGGGGTATTCACAGCATTATAGGGGATAGAGGTTTGAGCCAGATTCACATGTTTGGCTTTTTCTAAGGCATCTATTTCCGATACTTTTGTAGTATTATAAAGGTGTTCGTATATATCCCAATCACCAGGAATCCACCATGTTTTATGATCACCTGTTAACTGAAACTCTGTTTTCTCGTCAACAATCATTAACTCCTCTACACCATTCTGCTCTGGGAATTCATATCTAAAAGCAACACCATCATCATAGGCTCTAAAATAGATATTCATTAATCTTTTGGGTGCTGTTTTTTCTTGTAACATCACTTTGAGTTCTTCAAAATGGTTATTCACCATTCTTTGCTCTCCCCAAGGCATTTCCCAGTTTTCGTTCATCATCATTTCTTCTGAACCGATGATTTCAAAACCTTTATCTAATGCGGGTGCATCCAATAAATCGAATCCCATACTAGACTTCTTAATGATATCTTTATTATCAAAAATAACCTGATAAAATGGTGTTCCTAAATCATTTAGACTGAATTCTATTTTAATTCTCTCGGATGGAGAACTTAGACTGAGGTCATTTTTCGCATATCTATGACAGGCATAGGAAGATACCAAGCCGACTATAAAAACAAGGAATAGCTTTTTATACATATTAAAAATTTGAGTTTTGTTTTATAATTAACAGCAAATTTAGAATAATAATCTTAAGAAATTTAATACTAGTGTGAAAGCACCTTATAAATAGGGTATATCAATCCTAGAATTAGGAAAAAGGTAATAAATGGTCGGTTGATGTTTTGCCATTTGTAATTTTTCCTGCTAATGGCATCATAGGCATGGTTGATAGCCGCAAAAAAGAGAAAGAATAGAAAAGTAAATAAAATAGTAAGTTCAGCCATAATCCCCCATTGTGCAAAATAAACCCAAATAGCAATTGTTGCATAGGAAAGCAATGCAATAGCTGATTGTTTTTGATAGTTACTATCTACTGCAAATCCTTTTTCAATTGCAGATTTCTTACTTAGAAATATCCCTTCCAATCCTGATATTCCTGCTACTGCACCAATAATAATAGGAATCATAAAATGTAACTGAGCTTTGGCATTATAAACTTCTTCGGCAAAGCCAATTTGATATCCGAAATAAAAAGCGAGGCTAACTAAAACGATTCTAGAAATATCTAATATTTTGAAAAACATAAGCCGTAGGTTTTGAACTAATAAATATACGAAAAATATTCGACCCCTAATCCACTTTTACAATTTTCATTTGGTCATAGAACTGACCATCTATTTTCATGTTTAGAAAATATACTCCAGTAGTTAAAGTATTATTATTCCATGAGATTTGATGTGAACCACTCATATGCTTCTCTGATTTAAGAACTTCAACCATCTGTCCTTTTATCGAGTACACTTCAATCTCCACAATAGATGCTTCTGGAATTTCGTAAGAAATACTAGCAGAAGAAGTAAATGGATTTGGAGCAAAATTAAGGAAACCTCCTGTTTTCTGATCAACAGCCTGAAGTCCCATAATATGATTATGTTGGGCTAAGGCTTTGATGCAAAAACTCCCCGTACTTTGGTAATCTCCCGGTTCATCATAATGGTAAAAATCGAGCCAAGATCCATTTTCTTTATAAAAACTTTGTTTTTCCTTTGTTGTACTAGGCACCATACCCTTAGTTGCAGCTTTGACATCTCCTAAAAGTACAGGTACAAAAGAGGTTCTATCATATGGATGACCGCCATGACTTAACTCCAAATAAACATAGAACTTTTCGCCAGTAAGAAATGTTACATAATCAGGTAAATCAATAGTATGGAAACCCGAATGCTCAATCATTCCAACATGGCTAATACGCTCATCCAATAACTCTCCATCGGTACCATCGGTAAACTGACCGTATATTTTTACATGATACTCAACATTTTCTCCAGCAGTGAAGAAACTCACAGCCACAATATCCTCATCTTCATTAGCAATAAAAGCATTAAAAGCTTCTGATACTTCTGTCAATGTATCTCTCCAACCATGATAATCATGATAATAGGCCGTATCATAATCTAAAATATCTACATCAATAAATGATATAGCTCCCATTTCAGGGTTTTTACAAGCATGTTTGTCGTAATATGAAATCCAGAAATAACCTGCCATTCCCCAGTCATTACCCCAGCTATTTTTTACCAACCATGCACCAGGACCGGGAGCCTGAGTTTCTCTATTATCATTCCATCCAATAATAGAAACAGAATGGTTTGGTTCACGGTTATCCCAAGTTGGCTGATAATGATTTATTCCACTCATAAAATCGTTGGAATAACTCATGCACACAGCCATTACCCCATGTTCCATGATTTTATACTTTATGAGTTCTATATTGGATAAATCGTCACCTGCATTATACCATTCTACACTTTTTGGATAATATTTATGATGATTGGGATGGTTTCTTTCAGAAGGATCATCATAGCTTTCGGCATCTATCTCTCTAACACTTCCTTCTAGACGAGAAATGTAGGCAGTGGTCATTCTATAATCACCACCCATATGAGTTTCTAAGCCTTGACCATTATTATAGGCCTCTTCAAGATCTTGATTAAAATATTCATTATAACCATTCCACCAATCTAAATGATACTCTGCTAAATCGGGCTCTCCAACTTCACCTTGTGCCTCCCAGTTTCCGGTCATCAAAAGGTTACTTTCCATGGCAGCCATGCTTCCGAATGCCCAACATGTTCCACCTAATTGGCTTTTTACGCTGGTGACATAATTCTCACCATTAACATTTGTTAAATTGAATGTTGTTGGTGGTTGTCCGTATGTTAATATCGAGGAAAGACAAAAAAGCAAATACACAATAGAGTTCTTCATCTTTGTGCCTTTTTTGATTTTTAATAACTGCGTTTACGCGAATTGGTTACTTAAAGTTACATTTAATCGAAAAGGGATAGCAAGTGTTATTAAATAAAATTTGAAAACCCGGTATTTATGGGTTCTTTTCGGTGAAATCACATTTCTTAAAAAAATCATAAAATTTAAATTTAAAGTTGAATCGATCAATTAACTCTTTTTAAAGTGATTAAATAAAACATGTTAAAGGGCCCTACATTCTAAATTTGGAAATAGTATAATTTAAGAAATAATAGGTATTCCTTTTTAAAAGTATATATTTGCAATAACCGAGATTATAAAACTTATCGTAGAACTTTAGGAAAATAAATATTCAATGCGTTATTTTATTTTATTAGCATTTCTAGCCACTTCCTTCAACTTATCTGCTCAATACCATATCATGTTTAGTGATAATTATCCTCCCTATAATTATTTAAGTGAGGAAGGTCAACTGGTAGGTTTTAATATAGATATCCTAAATGCTATTGATGATCTCTATGAATCGGACATTTTTACTACAGGAGGAGATTGGGTAACCATTAATTCAAAACTTAATAATGGTAGTATTCAAGCTATTGGTGGTGATCATTACCCTGGGAGTCCCGAAAGTCAATTTATTTATACTCGTTCTGCAATAAATACTTCACATTGTTTTTTATATAATACCAACAATATCAATCATTTTTCACTGGAGTTTCTAAGAACAAAAAACCAACCTCTTGTGGCCATGTGGAAAAACGATGTTTTGATCCATTATGTACTTTCAATAAATCCATCTGCTAAATTTTTATTTATTGATAATTATCAAGAATTAATTCTTTCTCTAGATCGCAAAGAGGTGACTTGTATCATTTCTCAAAGAGTTGGAAGTATGTATTATGCTCAGAAACTAAACAAAGAATATGTTGAAGCTACTGAGCATCGTATTCTAGAGCGAAATATGGGTTTTAAAATATCCAAAGATTCTCCAGAGTTAGCTGAATTATTAAATAATGGATTAGAAGTAATATTAGCCAATGGAGAATACCAAAAAATACATGATAAATGGATTACTAAGTATAATAGAGGACCAAATGATTGGCATAAATACCTTAAAACACTTTTAATATCAAGTGGACTTATTATACTACTCATCTTATTCCTTATTGTCATTAATAGGGTATTGCAAATTAGAGTTCGAAATAAAACCCAAGACCTCCGAGAACAATTAGAGTTGAATTCCAAAATAATGAGTGAGTTAGAGAAGGAAAAAATTAAAGCTGAAGAAAGCGACAAGTTTAAGTCTGCCTTTTTGGCCAATATGAGTCATGAAATCAGAACTCCAATGAATGGAATTATTGGTTTTGCTGAGCTTCTAAAATCTGAAGAAAACACACATGAAGAGCAAGAACGATTTATTGGTATTATCCAAAAAAGTGGATATAGAATGTTAGATACCATTAATAATATTATTGATGTTTCAAAATTAGAATCAGGAGTGGAAACACCGCAATATCAAGATGTCAATATCATGCTCATCATGCATGAACTTCAAAACTTTTTCAGCCAAGAAGCCCAAAAAAAAGGATTAGAATTAATACTCAATGAACAAATAACATTTACCGGTCCATTTTTTACTGATGAATATAAACTGAATTCCATCCTAACAAACCTTATTAAAAATGCTATTAAATTTACTCACAAAGGCTCTGTAGAAATAAGCTATACCATAACTGATACCATGGCTGAATTTATAATTCAAGATACTGGAATTGGCATCCCACAAAAAAAACAAGCTTCTATATTTGAACAATTTGTGCAAGCCGATTTTTCTCATTCTAATGGTTACGAAGGTTCTGGACTTGGCCTTTCCATTTCAAAGGGATATGCAATTATATTAAATGGCGAAATGAGTTTGGAGTCAGAAGTTGATAAAGGAACGAAATTCACTATTCAAATTCCAAATAACCACTGCTGAGAACTAGTCAAGCTTTGATAAAATATATTTCTATTTTAAAAGGTTTTTACCATATAGAGGCTGTATAAATTACCATCCTTCACAATCACTAAAAAGACACTGAGGTTCTGCCTAATAACACTTCTCTATAATCCTTCCAAAATACACCTAAATAGATCCAAGCGTATAATTATTCTCTGTTACTTTTGTATATTAGCGCCTTATTAATTCTAACCAATCACAAAATCATGAGATCACTCTTACCAAAAATGTCTTTTATCATGGTCATCTTATTGGGGTTTGCTATGCTTTCTAGTGCCCAATCCTATGTCTTTGATGAAAATGCACAAACTAATGGATTTCAAATCCAATCAAGTAGTAAAGGCGCTATCAAGCTAAGTCACAGCGTTCACAGTTTTAATTTATTCGATGTTGAAATTCAAGGCGAAAATATGAAACAACTGGAATATGGTCTTTCCATGTTTCCTGCAGAAGAAGGTATGCCCGATTTAGGAAGTGCTGCTCGCTATTTGTTAATTCCAAATGGAGCACAATCCAAAGTTCATGTGACCTATCAAAACAAAGTAGTTTATGAAAACATAGAAATTGCTCCTGCCGCTGCCATTCCTTTTGATACTGAGGAAGCCAAGCCAGCTGTAAAAGGAAGCTCTTATCAGAAAAATGCTTTCTATCCAGCTCAGATAGCTCAAACAGAAACTACTGAAATTCGCGGTATGACATTCGCCATAGTAAGCGTGAATCCTTTTCAATATAACCCTATCACTAAAGAACTTGTGGTTTATAAAAACCTAGAAGTGGAAGTGGAAATCATAGGTGGTAATGGCCAATATGGTGAAGATCGTTTCCGAAGCAAATACTGGGATCAGATTTTAGATGATATCGTTTATAATGCTGAAGCTCTTCCTAAAGTAGATTATTCAAAAATGAATAAATCAACTAAAGAAGAAGGATGTGAATACCTCATTTTGGTGCCTAATAATGATGAGTTTTTGCCTTGGGCCGATTCTATCAAACTTTTCCGTACAGAACAAGGCATCACTACTAAAGTGGTTACCCTTGATGAAATGGGCGGAAACAACTTAGAAGGTTTAAAAGATTATTTTAATACCATATACGAAACTTGGGATCCGGTTCCTTCTGGTGTTTTATTAATGGCCGACTATGGTAATGATGACAATACCATCACTTCAAAAACATATCCCCATCCTTATTCAGGTAATTTTATTACTGATAATTATTTTGCCGATTATACTGGAAACGATCTTCCTGATTTCGTTTTCGCACGTATGACAGGCCGTGATTATGCTGAAATGGAAACTATGGTAACTAAGTTTTTAGGGTATGAAAGAACACCTCCTACTGATGCTGATTTTTATAATAAACCAATTACAGCTTTAGGATGGCAAACCGAAAGGTGGTTTCAGATTTGTTCGGAGACTGTTGGAGGTTATATGAGAGAAGTTCTAGGAAAAGATCCAGTTCGTATCAATGCCGTTTATGGTGGAAATCCTAATAACGACCCTTGGTCTACAGCTACTAATACCAACCAAGTTACCTCATATTTTGGCCCTGATGGTTTAGGTTATTTACCTGCAACTCCAGGCGAAATGGGTGGATGGAGTGGTGGAACAGCTACTGATGTAGTAAATGCTATCAATGATGGTGCTTTTATCCTACAACACCGTGACCATGGTATGGAATCTGGTTGGGGAGAACCCGCATTCACATCTAGCTATATCAACCAATTAAATAATGTTGACGAAATTGGACATATTTTCTCTATCAATTGCCTAACTGGTCGTTTTGATATGGCTGGTGAATGTTTTGCAGAGAAATTCCATAGGTATACAAGTGGTGGTGCTTTAAGCTTAACAGCTGCTTCTCAAGTATCCTACTCTTTTGTAAATGATGCTTATGTTTGGGGGGTTTTTGACAATATGTGGCCCGACTTTATGCCCGATTATGGTGGAACAGAAGTAGAAGAAAGAGAATTTCGTCCTGCCTTTGGTAACGCTGCTGGTAAATACTTCCTCTCTTATACAAATTGGCCTTATAACACCGATAGTAAACAAATCACATATCGCTTATTCCATCACCATGGAGATGCCTTCAATATTGTTTATACTGAGGTCCCTATGGAAATGGAAATTAATTATAGTGAAGTATTAGTAAGTGGTCCAGATTTTATCGATATCCAGGCTGAAGAAGGTGCAATGATTGCTTTCTCAGTAGATGGAGAATTAATAGGTGTTGATGAAGCTACAGGTGTTTCTGCTCCTGTAACCATCGAAGCTCAAGTTCCGGGAACTATGATTAAAGTGGTGGTGACCAAGCAAAACTATTACCGTCATGAAGGATATATCCAAGTGATTGCTCCTGATGGACCATATGTGGTTAAAACAGGGTTTGAAGTGGATGATGCTGCAGGAAATAATAATGGTAAAGTTGATTTTGGCGAAGAAATCGCTCTTAACTTTAGCGTTAAAAACCTAGGTACTGAAATGGCTTCTGGTGTTGAAGTGACCATAACTTGTGATGATGATTTAATCACACTCATTGACAACCAAGAGTCTTTTGGTGATATTAATGTGGATGAAGAATTAAGCCATGACGCTGCTTTCGCTTTTACTGTAGCTGAAGAAATTCCTGATAACCATAGCTTTGTTTTTGAGTTCAGCGCCACAAATGGTACAGATGTTTGGGAAAGTTCATTCTCCATTAAAGGATACGCCCCAGTTTTAGAGATTCTAAATATGGAATTAACTGAAACATCAGGTAATGATAATGGCAGATTAGATCCAGGAGAAGAAGCTACCCTAAGTATTCAAATTGCTAACAATGGTCGTTGTGCTACTCCAGAAGGAATTGCCAACCTCATTAGTGCTTCTGATTATTTAACTGTAAATACTGCTGACATTACTTTTACTACCATCGATAGTGCTGATATGATTATCGCAGAATTCGATATAGAATCTGCCGTTGATGCATCAATAGGTAGCGTTGCTGTGATAACAACAGAAGTAAATGCTGGTCCTTATTCCGCTAGCAAAGAGTTTGGCATTTCTATTGGCCTCATCGTTGAAGATTGGGAATCTGGAGACTTCACTCAATATGATTGGTCTTTTGCAGGTAATGCTGATTGGCAAATTGTAGATGACGAATCTTATGAAGGTGAATACAGTGCAAAATCGTCCCCTATTGGACATAACCAATCCAGCGAACTGGTTCTTGAATACGAAGTAATGATGGAAGATGTCATCAGCTTCTATTATAAAGTAAGCTCAGAAAGTGGTTATGACAAACTAAAATTCTATATTGATAATACAGAGCAAGGCAGCTGGGATGGTGAAGTATCTTGGACCGAAGCCGTTTATTCAATCAGCCCTGGAGTTCATACCTTAAAATGGAAATATGTAAAAGATGGATCTGCTACAGGCGGAAGTGATTGTGCTTGGGTAGATTTTATTGTTCTTCCTCCAATGATGCTTCCTGCTGCTAATGCTGGTGATGATGCTCAAATTTGTAATACAGAAACTACTTATCAATTAGAAGGTGGAGCTGCTGATTATGAAACATTAGCTTGGACCACTTCTGGTGATGGTACCTTCTCCGCAAATGACATTGTTGATCCTATCTATACTTTAGGTACTGACGATATTAATAATGGTGCTGCAGAACTTACTTTAACCGCTACAAGCAGTACTGGTTCTGTAAGCAATACCATGAGTCTTGAAATAGTTAGCACACCTGCGCAAGCTGAAATGCCTGCCGGTGAAGCAATAGTATGTTATCAAGCACAAGATATGGTTTATACCATAGCTGGTGAGGGCACATACACATGGACTATTAGCCCTGAGGATGCTGCTATAATAAATGCTGTTGGCAATACCGCTTACCTTTCATTCAACGAAGGATTTGCTGGAGAATTAAACCTAGTTGTCAGCGAGTATAATGTTTGTGGCGAAGGTCCTGCTTCGGAAGCTTTAGCCATCACTGTAAACGAGCAAGCTAGTGCAGCATTTACTGCTGATGCTAGTATGTGTGCGGGTTCTGAAACAGCTCTTAGCATTGACCTGACAGGTAATGGTCCTTGGAATGTAGAGGTAAACGATGAGGATGGTTTAGAGCTATTCTTCGAAGCCACAGAAAGTCCTTATGAACTAACACTTAGCCCTGAAGCTAGCATGAACTATACCTTGATGCATATTACTGATGCTAACTCTTGTGTGGGAACTGCTGAAGGTTCTGCAATGGTCACTGTAAATGAACTTCCTAACGCTATTCTTTCTGGAGATGCTGCTGAGGTTTGTGCCAATGGTTTAGTAGAAGTTAATGTGGAATTAACTGGAGCTTCACCTTGGAATTTAAAAGTGGGTGCGGAAGGAAATGAACAAGAGTTTGAAGTGGTAAACAGTACTGATATGATTGAGTTCACTGTTTCAGATGAAAGCATGGAATTAGGATTTATCTCTATTATTGATGCCAATGAATGCCATGGAAATGGTGAAGGTTCTATTGCTATCACGGTTATGGAATCGCCAAGTGTTAATTTAGGATTAGACACTATAGTTTGTAATCACATCATTCTTACTCTTGATGCTCAAAATCAAGGAAGTGCCTACGCTTGGTCCACTGGAGCTACAGACCAAACCATAGATATTGATGAAACCATGGCAGATGCTTCTGGTGATGTTTCGGTTAGCGTGGTGGTAACAAATCCTACAGGTTGTGAAGGTTCTGATGAAATGATGGTTCATTTCCAAGATTGTACAGGTTTAGGTGAATTATCAGCTAATGATATTGCTTTAATGCCTAATCCTAATAACGGACTATTCAAATTAGAAATCAACGGTCAGTTATCAAAATCTGCTGATATTACTATTCATAATAGCATAGGTGAAGTGGTTTATACCATTGCTGCCTCTAATATTAATGAACAAATTGATATCGACTTGAGTCATTTATCTGATGGTGTTTATTTCATCATGATTCCTCAAGAGCAAAGCGTGATCAACAAGCGATTTGTGATTAGAAAATAATAAAGAGGCTTCGGTCTAATTAAATATTACTGGTCTTCTGATGTTTTCGGGAGGCCAGTTTTTTTTTACTTTTGACTTTAAGAAACATCGTGCCTTAGTGCCAATACCTATTTAACAAAACACCTATGCAATTCAATAACTTAGTAAAAGGGAAGCTCATTAAACGATACAAACGCTTTTTAGCTGATGTGGAACTAGAGGATGGTTCCATCATAACAGCCCATTGTACCAATACAGGAAGCATGACGAGTTGCATAGAAGAAGGAGCTCCTGTGCTTCTCTCCCCTGCTGACAATCCCAAACGCAAAACGCTATTCACATGGGAAATGATTTGGATTAATAACAACTGGGTGGGAATAAATACCAATAATGCCAATACTATTGCCTTCGAATTGGTTTCTAAGCAGCTGATTCCTGGACTTACTAACTTAAGCCATTTAAAACGAGAAGTGAAATTTGGGGATTCTCGATTTGATATTTTTGGTAAAGATGGAGAGCAAGAAGTGTGGATGGAAGTAAAAAACGTAAGCATGAGGGAAGGAAACAGAGCATTATTTCCGGACGCAGCCACTACTCGTGGACAAAAACATCTCAAAACACTCATGCAACTGGTGGAGGCAGGGAAACGAGCCGCCATGATCTACCTGATACAAAGAAGCGATGTAGATAGCTTTGGAACTGCAAAAAAGATAGATCCCGAATATGATAGACTCCTCAAAAATGCCAAAGCAAAAGGAGTAGAAGTTTATCCTGTGCAAGTACTTTTGAGCGAGAATGAGATTTCTTTTTATCGGTTGCTTTAAAGATGAGCTGTTGGTTATTGGCCTTGGCTATTACTCAAACATTGAAGCTCTTAAGCTCTCAACTTTTAAGATTTCACGCAAAGGCCGGCTAAGGGAAAACACGCAGAGACCGCATAGAGATAGAATTTATAACTAAAGTACAAACTGCTGAGATGGAATTGTATTCCATCGTTTCTAATGGTTATCCAGTCGGGGTGCGACTTGGAGTCGCGCCCCGACAAGGTTAATTTTTTATTTTACCAAAAACTTCCCACGATAGACCTCCCCCGAAATCTCTCCCTCATAAAAATAAACACCGCTGGCAATACCACTACATTCCCATATGAGCTTGCTTTGATTTGGTTTTATTATTAGTGTAGCGATGACCTTGCCATAGATATCTTTAATTTGGAGCTGGCTTTGTTTATTGATGTTGGGCAGCTCAAAAGTAATTTGATTGGTGGCTGGATTGGGATAAACTTCTAGATAATATCCATTTTGCTGGTTTACTCCCAAACAAGTTCTCACCAAAACTTCTTTTGAATTGGAATACTCCTCCATATCACATTTATTGAGAATGCCAGTAAATAGACTTGCCTCGCCTTCGAAAATGGGACTCCAAGTGATAATAGCTATATCTTGTTGGTTAAGGATAGTTCCTGCTGTTTCTGGTTGCAGATACCAGTTGATTTCTTGGCTTTCTGCTGATAATTGGGTGCTGAAAATACTATGTGTGTTAGTGGCAGAACAAAGGCTATCGGGGCCTGTAATGTCTGCTATATTAAGGTGTGGGTAAACGATAATTTCTTTGGGTGTGGAGTAGGCACTCTCGCCATACTCGTTTACTGCTCTTACTTGTAGCCATGCGGTATCTTGAAAATTGGGGTTCCAAGTGATTAAAATGCTATCGTGCATTTCTGTGATTTCTCCAGCCTCCCCTGGTAATAATAACCATTGGGTTTCCATGGTATCTATTACTAATTCTGTGCTATAATAAGTCTCTGTTTCTATGCTCAAACAAACACTGCTGTTACCTTGGGCTTGGCTGGGGATAAACTCATCCATATCTTGTATTTCGAAAATATAAATATCTTCGTTCCATTGGCCTTGGGTGTGGTAGCAACCAAAAAACCTTTTGGTCACCGCTGCAATGTATTTATATTCGGAGACCTTAATAAAATCCGGAAAATCCTGAGTATATATCATCTCAGGAAATGGTTTTTGATAGATTAAATCACCATCCTCATTTATCTTAAACATCCATACTATTGAGGAATTGGAAACATTATCATTTCCTTGCACATCGTAATTATGAGACTTTGTAATACCCATTATGGTAAAAGTATTGTCAGTGTTTTCAAATATCTTATAAGCCAAATCCCATTCACTACCTCCATAATTTCTTGACCATATTATTTCACCATTCTTACTAGTTTTTACAAGCCACATATCAAAGTCATCATCGTCATAACCGTAATTGTTATCTAAATCACCATCTGAAGACATTGAATTACCAGTAAAAATATATCCATCTTCAATTTCAACAACATAATTAAAGAATTCTTTATTACTGCCACCATAACATTGATTCCATTCTATATCACCATCAGAATTTAGCTTTATGGCCCAAGCTTCCGATAATAACCCATCATGACCATCACAATAAATATTGCCGGGTAATTCATTATATCCACTTGCTGTTAACATATATCCTTCATCACTAGTTTGAATAATATCACCACCTTCATTTAGTCTTATATTACCGTAGGTTTTTATCCAATTTTTACTTCCATCTGGATTTAAATTCACAGCCCAATCGTCAAATGAACCATAAAACACTTCCTTGTCCCCATCAGTTGATGATGAAATTCCTACTTCTAAAATACCCCCATTATGACTTAAACAGCCTCCTCTTGGCATTTCCTGACTTGAGCCACCATAAACATCTTGCCAAATGATATTAAAATTGGTGTCGGCCTTGGCTAGCCAATATCCATTTATACCACCAGTATGGTTAGGCCCTGTGGAGCCTATCAAATAGAAACCACTATCAATTGATATTATTTTCTTTCCAGCAGCTCCTCCAAAACCGCAATAAGATTTATCAAAAATAATTTCACCCTTGGCATCTATATTCACCAACCAAGCTGTACCGTTTAAGAATTCATTGCAGCTGTTTGAAACATCTCCATCATCGCTATAGGTTGTACCAAAAAACAAATAACCCCCTTTATAAGGAATAATACTTTGTACATTGTCATAGTCAGTACCTCCGTAACATTTTTCCCAGGTTTTAACGAAGTTTT
>NZ_JABKBZ010000103.1:0-14425 GCF_013166635.1 Lentimicrobium sp. S6
TGCCAACAAAAAATATAGTGCATTTGGCAGATAGTGCTAATAATGAAGATAATAGTAATAAATAAACATAGTGGTAAGTTGAAAGATTGGAGCGTTGAAATGCCAAACGCACCATATTCAAAACGTTACCTGCAAGCCAAAAAAAACATAGAATGATGAATAAAATTTGTGGAATACTATTAATCGGATTATTCCTAATTAGTTGCAAACAAAAAACTACTAAAGATGAAATAGCCGATAAAAAAGTGGAATTTAATCAAGCTTTAGCTGATGAATTGAAAAAAATGGCTGAAATCGACCAAGTCGCTGCTTATATTCGACAAGGAGAATATGAACACTTATCCAAGGAACAATGGAAATCATTCAAAGACAGTGTTTTTACAACAAATCAAAAACGAGCTAGAGAAATGTTTGAAGAATACGGATTTGTTGGATTTAATTTGGCAGGAGAAGAAGGTTCTGAAGATTTTTGGCTGATAGTTCAACATTCAGACCATAACCCTGATTTTCAAAAAGAGATTTTAGAAAAAATGAAAATTGAAGTAGATAAAGGAAATGCTGATTCTCAAGAGTATGGACTTTTAGTTGACCGAGTTAAACTGAATACTGGACAAGAGCAAGTTTATGGAACTCAAGTAGCTTATAATATGGAAATTTGTCAAGCTTACCCCAAAAACCTAATCGATAGTATAAATGTTAATCTTAGAAGAAAAGAGATTGGTCTTAAACCGATAGAAGAATATTTAAACCATATGACTAAAAGCCATTTTAAAATGAATAAAGATTATTACTCCAAAACAGGGATAACCGAGCCTAGATTATATAAAATAGAATAAAGGCCAGCAGGTAACAAAGGCCCATACATAATGTTGGTTTTGTAGTAGATTTGAACATATAAACATAAAATAAACATCGGAGTAGGCAGATAGATAATGGCTTTGAAAACCACACTATGCATAGCCTAGGACGTTGTATGCAAGTGTAAAAGAGCGAAATTCGACCTTTGAAACTTTGATCTTTGAATATAGTTCTGTGCAAACTTGATGGGAATTTATTTTGTTTTTTCTCCCACCCCCGCAAAAGAAAAAAGAACCCCAACCGACAAACAGCACATTTGCAAATCGCACAAGTCAACGCACTACTAATATTTGCAAAAGAGCTGTTCTTGCCAATCGCACAATGTACACAACTATCTTCATCACTCCCTTTTCGACTCCAAAACCCAAAATTCGACTTCAATAAATAATTTCTGAAAAGGAACAGGTAGCACTATATCATTGCAAAGATTTTTTAAAACATTTATTTTGCAATGAACAGAATCATAGTCCTTTTATTATCCTTTCTGAGTATAACATCTGCTTTTGCTCAGAGCAATGTGCTTGACTCCTATATTCAAATTGCACTAGACAGTAATTTAGCTCTAAAGCAAAAAGAATACTCGTACCAAAAAAGTTTGGAAGCGCTCAAGGAGGCTAAGCGGATGTATTTACCTAGCGTATCATTCGAAGCGCGCTATTCGGTGTCAGAAGGCGGAAGAACAATGAGTATTCCCACCGGAGACCTTCTTAATCCTGCATACAACAATCTTAACCAGATAAACGAAACGTTAAACCCGGGTGCTCCCAAATTTCCTGAAGTTCAAAACACCGAGCTCAACTTTATTAGAAGTCCAGATCAGGAAACAAAGCTTGTGGCTACCATGCCCATTTTTAATAACTCAATTATTCAAAACCATAAAATAAAAGAAGGTTTTACCGAAGTAGATAAGATCAATGTAGAGATCTACAAGAGAGAGTTGGTTAAGGAAGTGAAGGAGGCATATGTAAAGTATTTACAAGCACAACAATCACAGCTACTGTATACCAATACACTTACCGCGGTAAATCAAAACTTAAAAAATAGACAAAGCCTCTACAAAAACGACAAGATTACCATAGACGAGGTATACTCAGCAGAAGCGCAAGTAAAGCAAATAGAGAAATTTCTAGTAGAGGCCAATAAGAACAATTACCTGGCTATTGCCTGGTTCAACTATTTATTAAACCGGGAGTTTAACACAGAAATCATAGTTGATCAAACCTTACAGCTAAATATTCTAAGTTACAATCTTGAAGACCTTAAAATGGCCTCCGTAACGAACCGAGAAGAACTAAAACAACTTGATGAATATCTGGAAATACAAACTAACACCATTAGGCTAGAGCAAGGAATGGGCTTACCGCAAATAAATGTGGGGGCACAATATGGTTTTCAAGGGTCGGATTATGAGTTTAACAACGAAGGCGATTTTGCCTCGATTGGCTTTAACTTGAAGTGGGATTTGTTTACATCTGGTCAACGAAAATCAAAGGTTAACCAGGCAAAAATAGATCGTAGCATTACCGAAAATAAAAAGCAAGAAGTAGAACGTCAGGTGCAGCTTGAGGTAATAGAAGCTTATTACTCTATTCAAACCGCAATGCAGGGCATAGAACTCGCACAAGATGAGCTAAAGAACTACAAGAAGTCCTACGATTTAGTAGAGAAAAAATACCAACAAGGCATGGTAAACTACCTCGAATATTCCAATGCATTAAACAATAAGCTAGACGCTGAAAACACCTTGATTATAGCTCAATATGGTTATCTACTAGAAGAAATAAAATTAGAACGCTTAACCTCTAGCTACCAATTCTAAATACTCCATTAAAAAGATGAATAGATTTTTTAATAGCACACTAATGCTCGTTTCGAGCATTATAGCAATCAGTTGCTCTGAAACAACCGATGAACACAAGACCACTGCACTTGGCGCTCCAATTAGTGTAACCACTACAATGGTAAACTCTATTACATATTCTGAAGAAGTACGAACAACAGGAAGGCTGGTTTATAAAAACGAGTATAAAATGTCTTTTAAAACCGCTGGTATTGTTGAAGAAGTGTATGTTAAAGAGGGACAAAAAGTAAAATCTGGAAAAGTTTTGGCCACTGTGAAGTTAGATGAAATTGAGGCAAAAACTTCTCAGGCTGAAATTGCACTGAACAAAGCAAAAAGAGATTATGCCCGGACAAAATCCCTCTATGCCGACAGTGTTGCAACATTGGAACAACTTGAAAATGCAGAAAGCTATTTGAAGAGTGCCGAACATGATCTACAGGCAGCTAAATTCAATTTAAACCAGTCTAAAATTATTGCTCCGGCCAACGGAATTATTCAAAAAATTCTTGTGAAAGAAAATGAGATTACAGGAGCTGGAAACCCAATAATAATTTTTGGCGCAGAAGACCAGGGAAAAGTGTTGATTGTAAATATCTCAGATGTAGACGCCACCAAAATTAATGAACAAGACAAAGCCATCATCAATTTTGACGCCTGGCACGAAACCAATTTTTACGGTCGGATAATAGAGATCGAAGGAATGGCAAGTCCAACCACGGGAACCTACGAAATGAAGATTCTTATAGATGATTCAGACAATAAGTTAATGCCTGGTTTTATCGGCACTGCAATTATCACATCATCAAAGGTGGATGAATGGATAGACCTGCCCATAGAGAGTCTGGTAAATGCCAATAGAAAGACAGGTACCGTTTATATGGTTAAAAACGAAATTGCCATAAAGCAAGTAGTTCGATTTGAAAGAATATTGAACGATAAGTTACTTATATCGAGTGGCCTTACTAAAGGAGACAACATTGTTGTAGAAGGACTTGGTAAACTAAAAGGTGATTCTGTAGCGGTAAAGTCTAATCCTATAAACCACAAACACCATGACTAGTTTACCGAAGTTTTCAATTAGCAATTTCCAGTTTGTTCTGATTGTATTTGTGGTAGCATTGATCTGGGGGTTAAATTCCTTTCTAACCATGCCACGTACAGAAGATCCACCAGCCGCACAACCCGGAGCTATCGTAATGGTCACCTATCCTGGTGCATCGCCTAGCGACATGGAAGAACTGGTGGTGAACATCATGGAAGAGAAAATTAATGGACTGGAGGATATTTCAGAAATTAAGTCTATTTCCGGAAGTGGGTTCGCATTTATTAACGTGAGCTTCGATTATGGCAACTACAATTTTGACGATAAATACGATGATGTAGTTCAACAAGTAAATGAAGTAAAGTCAGAATTACCCAACGGGTTAAAAGACATCACCTTCCGTAAAAAAACAACCACCGATACTAAAATTCTACAATTGGCTCTTAGTTCTGAAGTAATGCCCTATAGCGAAATGCGCATTTGGGCAGAAAGCTTAGAGAAAAAGCTAGAACAGGTAGGAGGTATAAAAACCGTAGATATTGTTGCCCTTCCTGAGCAACAAATTAGAATACAGATGAACTCCAGTAAAATGGTGAACATGGGTATTGGCGTAACAGATATTGAAAACGGGATAAAAGCCAATAATCAGAACATTCCGGGAGGAGAAGTTGTAATGGGCGAAAACACCTTTAATATAAGAACCAGCGGCTCTTATGAATCTTTAGACGATATTAAAAACACCGTTGTAGGCGCAGCAGATGGTCAGCTGATATATTTGAAAGATGTTGCGACAGTAGAAATAGACTATGAAGAAAATAAATACCTGGCCAACTTTAACGGAGCTCGTTCGATATTTCTAACCGCTGAGCAAAAAAAAGGAACCAACGTTTTAGACATCATCGATGACGCTAAACTTGTTATCGAGGGTTACAAAGCTGAGCTACCCGAAAACATCCAACTACATTATGTACACAACCAAGGGGTAAACGTAGAGAAAAGTGTAAATGGCTTTATCAGCAATCTTTTACAAGGAATTTTCTTGGTAGGTCTTGTCATCATGTTAGTGATTGGTTTTAGATCTAGCATGGTTATCATGGTGGCTATCCCTTCCTCTATACTAATCGGTTTAGGATTTGTAGAGTTAGCCGGATTTGGCTTGCAGAGTGTTTCTATTGCAGCACTGGTTATTGCCTTAGGACTTTTGGTAGACAACTCCATTGTTGTGGTAGAAAACACAGAGCGATATTTAAAACAAGGCATGAGCAGTATGCAAGCCGCCATAAAAGGCACATCGCAAGTAGCTTACCCCATCATTAGTTCTACACTTACCACATTGGCAGCATTTATTCCTATTGCTATGATACCAGATGCAGCAGGAGATTTTATTAAAAGTATGCCTGTTACAGTGGTAGCCACATTGACTGTATCCGTTTTTATTGCACTAACGGTTTCCCCCTTACTAATGTCTATTTTACTTAAACGGAAAAAGGGCAGTGTCCACAAAGAAAATGGTGTTCAGAAATCTGTAAATAAATTCATTTTAGGTCCGTATGACAAGATTTTGCAATATGCCCTATCCCATACTAAAACCATACTTTCAGGAGCTTTTCTACTATTCATTTCGGCCTTAGTTGTTTTTCAACTCTTTGTGGGTTCAAGTTTTTTTCCAAAAGCAGAAAAGCCCTTGTTAATGATACAGGCAACCCTGCCGCAAAACAAAACCATTGAAGAAACAGAAAAAGTAGCACACTATATTCAGAGTGCATTAGATACACTTCCCGAGATAAAACAATATGCAACTAACATAGGAAATGGCAATCCTAAAATTCACTTTAACCTTTTCCCGAAAGACAATGCCATTAATTACACCGAGATTTTTGTGGAGTTGTATGAATACGACCTTGAGGAGTTTGAACAGTTTGTAATCCGTTTACGCAAGCAGTTTAAAGATTATGCTAAAGCGGAAATAGTCATAAAAGAATTCCAAGCCGGACAGGTTATTCAATATCCTATTGAAGTTATTCTAAGTGGAGACAACATAACCCAGTTAATACAAGCAGCAGATGATGTTGAAGCCATCATGAAAAAGCATCCTGGTATTATAAATGTTGAAAATGAATTGGATGGTATGCGCACCGATTTGCATGTGGTCATAAACAAAGATAAAGCTTCGCTACTTGGTGTACCTGTTTCTACTATAGACAGAAACATTAGAACAGCCATGAGCGGTACTGTTGTATCTACCTTTAATGCAGAAGACGGCAAAGAATACGATATCCTACTAAGCTTACCACTGGAAGGAAAACCTAAAATTGAGGATTTCGATAAAATCTACATCAAATCGCTTTTAGGTGAAGCTATTCCTTTGAGTCAACTGGCGCGCATAGAATTTGTGGAAACCCCAAATAAAATAAGTCATTACAACCTAAGTCGTAGTGCCATTATAGGGAGTAGTGTTGCCACAGGATACAACACAGCAGAAGTAACCAAAGAAATTGAAGCTGAGATTGAGGCCTATAAAATACCTTTGGGAGTAGAATTTAAAGTTGCGGGAGAATCTGCTAAAAAGAACAAATCGTTTGGAGGTCTGGGTGCAGCCGCTGTTATTGCCATGCTCGTGATTTTTGCCATTCTGGTATTGCAATTTAGATCTTTTATCCAGCCTTTTATAATCTTTACTTCTATTCCTTTTGCACTAATTGGCTCTTTTTACGCACTATTTATTTCAGGTTTCGATTTCTCATTCACCGCATTTATTGGGGCTATTGCTTTAATTGGTATTGCCATTAACGATGCTATTATTTTCATCGACTTTACCAACGAAGAAAGAAAACTCGGTAAAAGCATTAACGAAGCTCTAGTTCAAGCTGGTCATCTTCGATTTACCCCAATACTAATTACATCGGTTACAACCATTGGAGGACTCTTACCGCTAACACTGCAAGGCGGATTATTCTGGGGACCATTGGGTTGGGTAATCATTGGTGGGCTTTCTCTATCTACCCTACTCATATTAATAATAGTTCCGGTTCTATATAAGATTATGATCAAAGAAAAATAGTTTAATTAACAAATTCAAATAAAATGAAAAATCTAAAAAGTGTACTTACAGTAGTACTTATCGGCTTAATAAGCCTAAAAGGAATGGCGCAAAATGACGTAAAAGGAAAATGGGCCGTTGGCGAACAGAACAATGTAATCGAGATAATACAAATCGATGGTGTTTATTCAGGAAAACTAATTTCTTCTGACAACCCTAAGGCAAAAATTGGAATGGCCACTGTAAAAGACCTTAAACAAAATAAAAAAGGAAAATTGGAAGGTAAAGTATACTCGGCAAAACGCGAAAAATGGTACGATGCAGAATTCACACGTAAGGACAACAAACTAATAGTCGAGATATCTATAGGTTTTTTTAGCAAGACAATTGAGTGGGTAGCCCTATAATTCATGGTATTGTGAACTTTAAGAAAACTCATCTTATTGCCTTTATATTCTTGTGTGGTTTTCTCTCTTTTAAAAGTAGCCTGGGACAAGATTATCAATTGGCAGGATTTAAGTATGCACACTACCCAAAGTCTCAAATGAAAGATGTTTCTGGAAACCAGGAAACGTCTTTTAACGAATATGGCTTTTTTATTAATGTTCCTACTATTTTAAAAAAGGACAACACCATAATGGTGAATGGCTTAGGCTATGGTCAGGTACAAGCAAGCATGTATAACTACCCTACTATAAATACGGATGTGCTCCGTAAAAAGTTGGAGGTGGTTTACTATCAGTTTAGTTTGATACATAAATGGAATGATAAGTGGATGTTGGCTATAAGTTTGAAACCAACCCTTTCATCAGACTTTGAAGACAAGTTGAGTGTAGACGATTTTGTTTTTCAAGGTGGAGCTTTTATTACGAGAAAATTTAACGACAAACTAAAAATAGGTGCTGGTGTTGTTAATAGTACGAGATGGGGAAGCCCGATTGTGGTCCCCACAATAAACATTCATTATAAGCACAACCGCCACACCATAAATGCTATTCTACCTATAAGTGCCAAATACACCTATTCGTTCTTACCTAGTAAAAAATTAAATCTTGGGTTGGGCTATGGCAGAAATGGTGCTGATTTTAACGTTTACGATTCTAACTTTCCGGAGTTAGATAAAATAAATTACTCTAGAGCAAACGTTGGAATGATCGGCAATTATCAGCTTACAAAAATACTACGTTTTGAGATTTCTGGAGGCATAAGCACAGGCAGAACTTATCGATTAGTAGATCAGAATCAGAATCTTCATAACTTTGATTCTAAAGCTGCTCCGTATTTAAATTTGGGAATAGTCTTAGTCCCTCCAAAAAAAGATTAATTTTAAATCTGAACTCGTATCTTTGTTCATAATGGTAACGAAATTGGGAAATAGTGAAAAGTTTAGAACAGTAATTCTCAGAATAGCATTTGTTTCGCTATATGCAATTCTTGTAATGAAATTAGTGGGCTTTGCTATGCCTGATGATATCATTTTTAAACCGCCAATTCCAAAACAACTTTTTTTGTTCCTTTATCTTCTTTTCTTCAACCTAAATACCGAAGGTAGTTTGTTTTTTGATCGCTATCTGAACAAAAAACTCCCCTGGTTTCATTTCCCTCTAAAACGAATTATTATTCAATTCTCTTTTATTATTCTGTGGACGCTTATAACCCTAGGATTACCTTTTGTTAGATGGTATTTTATCAATGGACAGTCATTAGCTTATCCGCCTGCATCTGTTATCATTTTTATTGGTTCAATTGTTTTTTTATTTGGTTTTATTGGTATTTCTATGGCTAGAAATTTCTTTAAACAATGGCAAATTTCTTTATTGGATGCAGAACATTTTAAACAGGAAAAACTCAAAGCCGATTATCGGGTTCTGCAAAACCAGGTAAATCCTCATTTCTTATTTAATAGTCTGAATGTATTAATCTCGGAAATAAAACATAACCCTACAATAGCGGTTGAATTCACACGTAAACTATCGAAAGTTTACCGCTATGTATTGCAAAGTAAGAATCACGATTTAATTGCCTTAAACAAGGAACTTGAATTTATTGAATCCTTTATTTTTTTGCATAAAGTCAGAATTGGCAATGCTTTGGAGTATTCAGTAAATATTTCGGAAGAAGCATTACAAATGCAAATCCCGCCTTTAACACTGCAAATTCTATTTGAGAATGCCATTAAGCACAATGTAGCTAACAAAGAAAATGTATTGAAAGTTTCAATTGTAAGTGACGAGAATAATAAGTTGATTGTCAGTAATAACTTACAAACAATTGAAAATACAGATTCAACATACACAGGTTTGTCAAACCTATGTAAA
Organism: Lentimicrobium sp. S6; assembly: GCF_013166635.1. Taxonomy (NCBI): domain Bacteria; kingdom Pseudomonadati; phylum Bacteroidota; class Bacteroidia; order Bacteroidales; family Lentimicrobiaceae; genus Lentimicrobium; species Lentimicrobium sp. S6. The sequence goes on from NZ_JABKBZ010000103.1 coordinate 9,102, forward strand.
CGATTTGAATTGCTTAAAAAAGATGGATTTATGTATGGTAAACAAGAAGACAAATTTGTTGTATGCATTCCTTTAATAGATGAATAAGATGGCTTTAAAAGTATTAATTATAGAAGATGAAATTCCAGCACAACGTTTGCTAAAAGAAACCTTGCAGGAAATAAATTTTGAAACGGAAGTAGTGGCTTGCCTGAATAGCATTAAGTCAGCCGTTGAATGGTTTCAAAATGACCAGCATCCCGAAATTGTTTTATTGGATATTCAATTGTCTGACGGACTCAGTTTTGAAATTTTTAAGCAGGTAAAAATTGAAAGCATGATAATATTTACCACAGCCTACGATGAATATGCCATGCAAGCTTTTAAAGTAAACAGTTTGGATTACCTGTTAAAACCCATTGAAAAAGATGAACTACAAGCTGCATTTGAAAAGTATCAGCAATACAATAAACAGTTTATCCAAGAAAAGAATGCCAGTATAGATTTTTCAGAACTTGCAACCCTCATTAAAAATGAAAAGCCAGAATATCGAAAACGCTTTTTAATACAGTCAAACGAATCATTCTTTCATTTGCCTGTTGAAGAAATTGCTCTCTTATACAGCACGCAGGGAATTACTTTTGCGGTTACTTTCAAAAAACGAGAATATCCGCTTAATTTTTCACTGGAGAATTTAAAAGAACAATTGAATCCCGATAAGTTTTTTAAAGTGAATCGTCAAATTATAATCAATATAGAAGCTATAAAAAGAGTTCATTCCTATTTCAACGGAAAACTGAAGCTCGAAACCCAACCTTCACATTCAGAAGATATTGTGATTGGTAAAGATAAGGCAGCAAGATTTAAAAGGTGGTTAGATAGGTAAACAAAAAAGAAGCAAAAATTACCATCCCAATTTGTAAGCACATTGGCAAGTCGCACGAGCCAAGCTCAGACCAAAACCTGCCAAAGAGCTTACAAAGCCATCCCAGTTTATTCATACTAAGTTTGTTTTATATGGTATTCATGATTACTGCGTAATTGCCCACAGGGCATTAGGGTTTGCCCTTGCCCAAAAAAACAAAATAAATTCGTGCTCCGTAGACAACTTAGGTGCAATATGGTAGAGTGAAAATATTGTACTATACCTTGAAACATAGAGCCAAAAAGGAACACCAGCATACAACAAAGTGTCATAAGTAATGCGGGGTTTCGTGCAAACCTTGAAAGTATATGCTTATATTTGAACTCTATATCGGCTTGAAAGTTTAGTGCGTTTAAATCCCGCACTACTCATACACTAGGCCGTTGGGCGTCATTAAAATAACCGCAAGGAATAATCAAGATATATGAATAATAAATTTATGAAAATATTGAAAAGGAGTATTGATTGGTTATCCAGTTATTACGAAAATCACTTGCCAAAGAATGAAACTGATTTGCCTTATCAATCTTTGTCGCCAACTGAGAATGCTGAACAAGTTGAAGATTATTTAGAAACACTTGATTGGGCATTAAATAATAGAAAAAAAATTAAAAACATCGCAGTTGCAGGACCTTATGGTTCTGGAAAAAGTAGCGTAATTCAAACTTTCCAAAACAAAAATAAGCATAATAAAAATTATCATTTTTTAAATATCTCATTAGCAACTTTTAAAGAAGAAAAACCATCAGAATCAAATGGAGAAAAAGATGATATTTTAAGGCTTATAGAATTAAGTATATTACAACAACTTTTTTATCACGAAAAAGACAATCGAATACCTGACTCACGCTTTAAAAAAATAAAAAATCACAAAAAACAATATCTTTTGGGAATTACTTTGGGATTTGTTGTTTTTATTATTTCTTTCCTTTACTTAGTTTTTCCAGACTTCTTATCAAAGTTTTCGATATTCAAATTAACACGAGACGCTTCCAATATTTTCCACATTCTTTCTGTTCTTTTTGTTTTTCTTGGTAGTTTATTTGCAATATTTAAATCTATAAGATTTTTTAAAGGTCTTTCAATAAAAAAATTTGGTATCAGCAATGCAACTATTGAGATTGACAGCGGCATAAGCAAGTCTATACTTAATAATCATATTGACGAGATACTATACTTTTTTGAAGTGACAAATTACAATGTCATAATTATTGAAGACCTTGACAGATTTGAGCAAACTGATGTCTTTACAAAACTTCGTGAAATTAATCTACTTATTAATAACTCAGAGAAGATAGAAAAAGATATTGTTTTTATTTATGCAATCAGAGATGATATGTTTCAAGATAAGGATAGAACAAAATTCTTTGATTTTATGATTCCGATAATCCCTGTAATAAACTCATCTAACTCCAATGAAAAACTATTGAAAATAATTGAATCTAATAAGTATGATATATCTACTGATTTAGTTGAAGATATCTCTTTGTTTGTTGATGATATGCGGCTGTTATATAATATTATGAATGAATATCATATTTATTCTAAAAAACTTAATTCTTCGCTAAATCAAAACAAATTACTATCAATGATAGTTTACAAAAACATTTATCCCAATGATTTTACGGAATTGAGTTTAAACAAAGGAGAATTATTTAAAATTATTGTAAATAAACATAAGTACATTAAAGAAATAATAAAGACGTTAAACGAAGATATTTCAAAAATAGAAAGCAAAATAGAAGTAACAGAATCCGTAAGATTAAGAAACCTTAAAGAATTAAGACTTCTTTACATATCGAAAATAATTGAAAAGATTAACCAGTCTGGACAAGCATTCAAAAGTTTCTATATTGATAATAGACAGGTTAATATTATTCAAGCAGTAGAAGATGATGTTTTTGATACATTAAGAAATCAAACGTCTATTCAATACCTTTACCAAAATAATATTGGGTATCGAACAAATCTCAATTATGATTTTGAAAATATTGAATCAGAAGTAGATTCAAAATATACTTATAAAGAGCGTGAGCAATTAGTATTAAATGATAAATATTTAGACCAATTAAAACAAGATATTGAAAATATTGAGATTGAGAAAAGCAACATAAAAAAACACAAACTTAAAGACCTTATTTCAGATAAAAAGTTAATAATTGAATCACCAAAAGAAAGCCAAAATGAACTTCTTAATGTGCTAATAAGAAATGGTTATATTGATGAAGAATATTTAGATTACATATCAATTTTTTACGAAGGTAGTTTGTCAAAGAATGACCATCAATTTTTAATTAATGTAAAAACTCAAACAGAAATTGATTTTGCTTACCCCTTGCAAAAAAAGGAGAATCTAATAAAAAGAATAAATGAATTTGAATTCGAAAAGGAATACATTTTAAATTATGATTTATTTGATTTTCTCCTGAGTTCAAAAAAATATCCTAAAAAGAGAGGAACGATAGTCAATCAACTAAAAAACGAATCAGATTATTCTATTAAATTTATTGATGGTTTTATTGAGCACACTTCAAATATTGAAGTATTTATTAAACTTTTATGTAAAGATTGGGTTGGTATTTGGAACTTTTTATTAAACAAATCAAATTTCCCAAAAGAAAAACTTGAAAAATATTTCAAATTAATATTTGAATTTGCAGAAGTAAGCAGTATTGTTAAAATCTTACAAAATTTTAAATCCACGATTTCTGATGACCCAGATTTCCTAATACGAATAAAAGATGCAACTAAATTAAAAGAGATAATAGAAGAACTTGATTTAAAACTCAATGTCTTAAATGAAACTGCCCCACAAGAATTATTAGAATTCGTATATAATGGTAACTATTATTCGATCAAAAAAGAAATAATTGAGTTTATTCTTAAATTCAAAGGATTATATAACCAATCTGATTTTAATTCAAAAAACTATTCAACAATATTACTCTCTAAACTTGATAATTTAATATCCTATATTGAAGAAAATATTAATGAATATTTGACCACTACCTATTTCAATATTGAAACAAATAAAGAAGAACAAGAAGATTATTTAGTTCTACTTTTAAATAACGATGAAATTCTACCTGAATACAAGTTAAATATTATTACCAAGACCAATACTATAATAAGCGTTGTTAACAAAATTGAAGATTTAGAAATTGTTAAAGTGCTTCTTGAAGAATCAAAGATATTGGCAATTTGGAAGAACCTTATTGCAGTATATGTTCAAAGTGAAAACGAATTAATTCCAGAAATAGTTTCGTTTCTTAATGTTATGGACAATGCAATAAACCTTTCTAAAAAAAGAATAGAAACTAATTTCCCAGATGAAGAAACGGTGAAAGGATTCATAATATCATTATTATTGGAAGAAGAAATACACAATAAAAACTACTCAGATATATTATCCTCAGTTCCTTATATCTATAATTCTTTAAATTTTGATAATCTTTCGTACGAGAAGGTTGAATTGTTAGTTACAAAAAAGAAATTGACTACAAATCCTGCCAATTTTGAATTATTAAAAAGCAATTTTGAAAAATTACATATTTTGTTGATTGAAAACAATCCTACTAAATTCATTGAAGATATTGCTTCTTATGAACTTGAAAACGATGATGTTTTAGATGTGTTAATTTCTGAAAACATCTCAGTTTTAATAAAAGAGAAAGTAATTAATCATTTTGATGAATCCTTTTTTGCTGTTGATGAAGAACTTCTCACTCAGTTAGGTAAATTGCTTTTATCAAATGACAATTTTGATATCGAAGAAACATTAATTAAGTTAGTAATAAAGGATAGCAATTTACCTGTATCATCTAGAATCAGATTGTTTAACAAAACAAGTAAAATCTATGATGATAATGACATTTATAATTTTCTTGATTTTATTGGTAAACCATATTCAACTATTCTTCAAACTGGCAAACGACCTTTGTTAGAGAATAATAATATAAATAGAGAATTAGTAGAGATTTTGAATCATAAACGATATATATCAAAATTTAGAATTGAGAAAAAAGGTATACGAATATCAACATTCAGAAAAAAATAACGAACGCCCAACAATGTATATAAAAAATTGCCGAAATAGTAGTAAATTCAAGCCTTGTAGCCCGATTAAACTTTATCGTAAATTGAAAAACAGGTGCTTCGAAATCGGCAACTTTTCATATACTCACCGTTACCAAGCATTTAAATTCAAAGGACAAAGCATTTGGTAGGGAAAAAAGTTCTTTCTTTAATTAAGGAAACGAAAACGAATTCGGGCATTTTTAGCCAATAAGAATTAATGAGTTGAAAGATGAAGTTGCTCGGTTCCAGACGCGGGCCTTTTAAGTCCTGCCTATCTTGATTTTTAAAAAAGGCAAAGCGTGTGAATAACAAAACGACTTTGACTTGGTTTCAGTCGTGGGAA
>NZ_JABKBZ010000104.1:0-13189 GCF_013166635.1 Lentimicrobium sp. S6
ATGAGTGGCACAACTTGCTCCGGTACGAGTGGCACAACTTGCTCCGGTATGAGTGGCACAACTTGCTCCGGTTTGAGTGGCACAGTTACATCGGTATAGGTGGCACAACATGAGTCAGCCTATCCACAAGGCAGCAGCTTTAATAATCTGTGGTCGTGCACCTATAATGGTAATAATCTTTTTCATGCTTTAATTTTAGTCCTGCGAAAATAGCAATAAAGAAGGGTTTTCCGAAATTTGTTTTGGGGAATTTCTTTAGGTATTTGGTGTTATTTGAAATCCCCGCTCAGCCAGAAATGCCTTCCGGCGTTTATCTATATTTTCATCATCACCGCTTGCCTTTCTGTTTCGTAGCTCACCATTATCGGGCGGCTCTTTAACATTATTCTGTATTGCTATCATGGCGCTTCATATCAGTGCAAGCACTTCATTTCGCACCATGCTACCAATATGCCGCACCTACGGCGCTTTTGTGTTGTGTTTCAGATTGGAGAGGTATTTATGAAGATAGGAGTAGATTGGATGGGATGGCTTCGCTCTGCTCGCCATGACCGTGCTTTCTATGAAACCCAGTAGTAGTATCTCTCTTCGAAGGAAGGTCATTGCAAGAAGTGCAGCGCCGAAGCAATCTCCTAAAATTAGAGAAGCATGTGAAATCAGCCCACCATTAAATCTGCGTTTATCCCGACCGCAGCATCAAGGGAGCCTGTCTTGTATTGCGAGCTAGCGAGCACCATTCGTGGAAATCCAAGCCATTCACATCAATTATATTATGTGTGCATTCGTGGCAAATAACAATTACGAGCAACGCGTTAATATCCGTGAAAATTCGCCAAATCTGTGTAAATTCGCGTTCCCCTTCTTTTTGCGAGCTAGCGAGCACCATTCGTGGAAATCGAAGCCATTCACATCAATTATATTATTCGTGCATTCGTGGCAAATAACAATTACGAGCAACGTAAGTAATATCCGCGAAAATTCGCCAAATCTGTGTAAATTCGCGTTCCCCTTCTTTTTGCGAGCTTGCGAGCAATAAAAATCACCAGTCATTCCAAACAAAATCCTAAATTTGTCATTCAATAATTCCACTAGACAATACCATGTCCTACGAAAAAGACTTTACTCCATCCATACACCAGCAGCTTTTGAAGAGTTTAATGGAGCAAGACTATCATTTCCATACTTTTTCAGATTATTTGGGTTTTCAAAAGGATGATTCTAAGGAGTCAAGAACCCATAAGAAATGTGTCATCTTAAGGCATGACGTGGAGAAGTATTATGACAATGCCTTAACCATGGCAAACATACAAAATGAATTGGGGATTAGGGGAAGCTATTACTTCCGTATTCTACCTCATCATTTTCAGCCAGAGGTGATAAAAGAGATAGCCAATCTAGGTCATGAAATAGGTTACCATTATGATGATTTGGCCGCTTGCGGAGGAGTCCATGAAAAAGCGATTTTGCGTTTCCAGAAAAATTTACAGACTATAAGAGACATTGCACCAGTGAAAACCATTTGTATGGATGGATCGCCTTTGTCTAAGTTTGATAATAAAGACCTTTGGCGAGCTGGAGAGTTGGTGAAAGTGCGAGCTGGAGAAGGGGCGAAAGTGGGAGCTGGCGAGTTGGCGAGAGGGAGAGTTGGCGAAAAAGTACGAACTGAGCATGCAGGCTATCATTATTCAGATTTCGGTATAATAGGAGAACCCTATTACGATATGGACTTCGATGATTTCTTCTACCTCACCGATACCGGAAGATGCTGGGATGGTTGGAAAGTAAGTGTACGAGACAAAGTGGCACAACAAGAAAGATGGATAGAGGAGGGCTTGGTATTTCATTCTACTCAAGATATCATTAATGCAATAGAGCAGAAGGCGGAGAGCGAAAGGCCAAAAGCCAATAGCCAAGAGCAAGAAGGAGTTGGCGTACTGGCGAACTGGCGAGTTGGAGAAAAGGAAGAGGAGAACAGTGAGATGGAGCAAGCTTCGAGCTCCGTACTTCGCACTTCGAGCCACCGAAGTCCAATATTCCCAAACAGAGTAATGATAACCTTCCATCCCCAGCGCTGGCACAGTGGCTTCCTTCCTTGGGCTAAGGAATTGGTTTTGCAGAATGCTAAGAATCAAGTTAAGAGGTTTCTTGTCAAGTAAAGTAAGTAGAATTTAGAATGTAGTAGGTAGTACTGGGTTAAATTGCTAATTACTACATCCTAAGTGATTCACTATTGTTTTTCACAATTGCTTACTTTTGAAGATATTCCACCCATTTCGGTTCAAGTTGTGCCACTTTTCGTCGAAGCCAAATTCAGAATTATTTACCAGATCCTCCAAAATCCAGAGCTTTGATCCTCTCCATCGTCGAGGCCTCAATTTTAACTGCCAGTAGGTAGTCCCTAACCCTTACGCGCGTAGCGCAAATCACCACCCTTTACGCACGAAGTGCATATTTTACCACCCTTTACGCACTAAGTGCAAAACCCTAAATAAACCAAAGCCTAGTCCTCCCCAATTCCTGCAACACCTCCGCATCAAAATAAGGGAAAATCCTCGCCAACATTTGTGGGTAGGCTATAGTAACCGGCAAGCGCGGCTGTTTGATAGATCGCCAATGTAAAAGACTGAAATCGTAGAGTTGTTGCATCAGCTGGCGGACCAGTTCAGGGTCATTTACCAAACCGGCTACATTCGATTGTAAACTCACCTTCATAGGATAGGGCGCCGTTTTACATTCAGTACCCACCCCTTCATTTTCATTGATATGGAGTAAATAGTCCTGATATCTTAAATGGATATAACTGCCATTGAGCGGTAAATACTGCGGATGCTTGCTATTCCACGCCAATTCTTTGTGCTTAAAGCTATTATTGATTCGTACAACGATTACCGGAATATTTTCTTCTAATTGTTCCAATAAGGCTTCCACCTGCTCCATTTCTTTGTTATTGAGCTCTTTATAATAATGAATAATGAGTCGTTTTACATGCCTATACTGCTGGCGATAATTCTTAATGGCTTCGCCTAACATTCCTACCAAGGCCCATTCTTCTTCGGCTGCAAAACAATCAAACTCCTGAAACCTTCCCTCATTGTCAAAGCAAAAAGCAGATCCCACAAAGGGTTTCTTTTTGTTACTGCTGCGAAAAGCCCCAAAACCCACTATCAGTTCCTTTTCAGTTTCTCTGGCCAGTTTCCAGGGAATCCCTCCAAATTTGGCAACCATAGCCATCGCAATATTCGGCATAAAATAATTCAGGTTCTTTCCCCTGTTTTTCTCCTGTTCTATGCTTTGCGACATAATACCTCTCTTTAATAATAGCTCTTTCACCCGATAATAGACTTTCTTATGAGCAGGTTTGTTGTCAAACTTACCATAGGGTGAAATATAAAAAGCGAAATATTGCGTATCCGATTCTTTCTCAAGTTGCTTTATATGAGTTTCCACCCTTTCAACAATATCAGAACTGCTTTCCACATAAATATCCAAATCGGCATCGTATACCAAATCCATATGACTGATTTCTTGCAGGCTCTGATAGCCGGCTTCTTCCCCTAAATGTTTTTCTAAGGTCGATTTAATGGATTTCCCACTTTCGCAGTAAATAAAAAATACCTTATAATGAGGAGCTTTGGGCAAAAGGAAAGGACCGTTTTGAGAAAAGCCTCTATAAATATCCGATTCCACCTTTTCTCCACCAAATTGTAATAGCCGGCCTCCATATGCTATTTTCTGAATAAATCGGAGAGGTACGCTACTCCATCGGTCTGAAAGAGGAAGGATGTATTTTATTTCTTCATTATTTAAAAATTGTTGACGAAAAATTTCTATTTCCTCATATGCCTTTTTTAGTTTATAGGCTTCTTTACTAAAAGGGAAATCCATTCTTAATTGTGCAGCCATTTCCCTTCTAAGTATGGGATGTAAGCACTCGCTTTGTAAGCGGAATTCATCTTTCAAATGTGCATAGGAACGGCTTCTTTTTTCAAATATCACCTGACCAATAAGGTGGGTATCTAATCGGAATTTGCGCACTAAACTTTGCACATTGCTTTTTAATACCGAAGAGCTACCCTCATAACTCACCATGAGTTGTGCCGAATTCTTACCCGCTTTCGTAATGATAAAAAGGCTGAATTTCTTAAAAACCACCCGATCCGCATGCTTTTCATTGCCATCTTCTACCCAATATTGCCAATCGCCTGTGAATAATCTTTTACAGATTCTTGTTTTTTCAGATAGATGTTGGAACAATTGCTGTGTTAAATACCATTTGGCAATATAAGGCTGCTCTGAAAGCTGCACCATAAAAGTACACAAGGCATCTTCCTCCACACAGCCTATCCAATATTTTTCCTGAGGATGTGTCATTTGATCCAGCCATTCTTTTACTAAAGGCTGCAGATATCGAAGGCCATATCCCTTTCGGCCCTTTTTACCTTCAGCGAATACCCCTAGAAGTATGGAACCTTCCTTATAGCTAAACGAAATACTATTGCTAATATGATGATTCGCCACTTTTTGCGTTGTTTGTTTTTGATTCATGAGGATGCATTATTTGGTTTTCTTAAATTGATTTAATTCTTGTAAGCTGTATTCAAATCGATTACCTACTTGTCTAAAGTCTTTTAATTTCCCCTTATTTTTATAGTTGAGCAAAGTTTGAGGACTTACACCTAGTATTTTTGCAGCTTCTTTTGGCCATACATATTCATCATTACTTAACTCCAGATCTGGGGCTGATATTCGTAGGTTTTTGGTTGCTACTTGTATGTTTTGAATATCTTTTTGCATGCTTTTCACCATTTCAAGCGGGTCATCACTTTCAAAAGCATCCGCTACCTCTAAATTTTGATAAGGCGGAGGAGCCAAAATAAATTCAATGGTCGTTTTCATCTGTTGCTGAAAGTTTTGATGGGATTTTTGATCGCTTATAGGAGTAAGAAAGAGTTCCCGGACTTCTTCATCAAAATATCTGAGCACATTCGTTTTCACGTAAGTCGGAAACTCCCTTTTTAGTCGGAGCAGATAATAAGCCAGCACCAGCTTATAGGCTTGGAAAATAAGCCCACCATAATTTTTTGATAGTGATATTTGTACATCCTCCATCAGTTGCTCCAAATGAATCAGGTATTTCATCAGGGAATAAATCCTGGCGCTCTTTAGTGGAGTCCCGGCTATTTCTTTTTTCAGCACCCCATATTGAACAAACAGAACAGATGATAGCAACCAAATAAAAAAGTTTGGTTTGAGTTCAGAAGAAAAACAAGCAATACATAGGGCCAAGGGATTTTTCAGTCGGTTCTCTTTTTGAACAACAGCAAGACCTTTCCAATCCTTGATAAGATGCGGATGCACTTGAAAATTGAGTCTTTCAAAAGCAGGAGCCAGACCATTAAAATACAGGTTTTCATCATGCGCTGTTTTCCCAAGGGATTTCAAAAGTATTCTATAGGATTTCTCCTCCCGAAGAACCCCCAAATGAGGCATCAGGCTATCATTGATGAGATGGTATAAAGTGGTGTTTCCAGTCATGCTCTGTCAATTTTTAGGTGGATGCGGCAAATACATCAAAAAACAAGGCATAAAGTTAAGGATTATAACATAAATATCACATTTTAGTGTTTTAGAATTTTCAACAAATCTAGAGATTACTAGAATCCCTAAATCTTCCTCCAGCGGAGTGTCGTTGCGAGGCGCCTGCGACGCGGCAACCTTTTCCAATCTAAGGGAATCATCATATATTCACCCACCAAAAATCCGCGCCAATCCGTGAAAATCCGCAGACAAAACAATTCGCGATAATTAACCCCATTCGTGAAAATTCGCATTTAAACCACCAGGGCCGCTATCCTCTGCGAGGCTATCATCCCTTACACCAATCAGCACCCAGCACCCAGTACCCAGCACCCAGCACCCAGAAAAATCCGCGCAATCTGCGAAAATCCGATGACAAAAACAATTAGCGAAAATTAACCCCATTCGTGAAAATTCGCGTTTAAACCACCAGGGCCGCTATCTCTAGCTATCATCCCTTACACCAATCGACCCAGCACCCAGTACCCAGCACCCAGCAAAATCCGCGCCAATCCGCATAATCCGTGGACAAAAAAATTCGCGTCCATTAGCCCAATTCGCGGGAATTAGCGTTCAAAACACCAGGGCCGCTATCATCTACAAGTCTATCATCCCTTACTACCAATCGACCCAGCACCCAACACCCAGCACCCAGCAAAAAAAGGACCACCCCATTACAGAGCAGTCCTCAAAATTGAAGATCAACTTTCGCTACATCACCGCGACACTTCCAACATAAACACTCTTGGAAATTGATTTACCAGCTTGTCCTCCCAGCGCATTGCTAAGAGCCGTAAAGCATAAATAGCAATGAACACTAGTCCCTGAATAAGAATCAGGAAGACTCACATTTGCAGATAAATCACTTCGAGCCCCTGCGTTTAGCATAAATACAGCATCCTTCAATTCCGGATTATAGACTACCACCATGGCCACATCATCTGCAGAGGCAGAACCCTGACCACTGTTGTCGGCCCAGGTTAGATTTACCTCAGCAGCAACAGTAGAACTTAGCCCAGTGTTATAGGCTGGAGTTAAACTTCCCTGACTAACTGAGACTTTGCTATAATCCATTACAATATCAGGATAATCACCAGTAACGGCCTCATGATAATTGTAGGATACTGCGGCATTAAAAGCCGTCTTCTTTACCGCCAGAGATTTAAAACCAATACGGATAAATTCCGTGAGAGGCTGCAAAAACCTGACTACTGTTAAAAACTTAGATCGATTTGCGATCTGAACATCTGATTTGGCATCATTCACATTGCTTGGAAGTGTTTTCAGGTAATCAATACCTTTCCAACTACTACCTACCACATTGCCAATTTTACCGCTGACACCTCCGAGGATGCCTCTTTTTATTGTCCCCATCTTTTTAATTTTTATGGGTGAAAAAATTTATTGAACTATCGGAAGTCCTATTCAAAATGAATGTCCTTGACTTCTGCTAAGACACTGGCAATAAAGATGCACAAGTAATAAAACTGGGTGTTTTTGGTGATATTCAAATATCAAATCACCACATTTAGATGTTTTGGATGATATCAGAAAAACCAAATGGATGATTTAGGTAAAGAAAATGCAGTCTGGTAAAACAACATGATCCAAATTATACCAAAGCAATATCAAAGCCCAATCAAGGTCGGGTTTTAAATAACGGGATTGGGCCACAATAAGATTTTGTTATATTGACAATACTGGGGATGCATTCTCTAAGATGGCATTATCACTTAAAAATTCTACACGGAGTGATGTCGTTGTAATGGACGGTTTATTAAATGTCGAGACCCCCACCCACACCTTCCATATGAAACACGGTCATTGCGATCCCGACCGTAAGCGTCGGGAGTGGCAATCTCCTCCGACTTAAGACTTCATCAATTTTGAAATGGTTTACATCGCTGCTTGCCTTTATGCTTCGTTCATCCCATGATCAGGCGGCTCTTTAAAATACTGTATGATCTCTATCATGGCGCTCCACTTTGTTTCGCACCATGCTAGCAAAATGTCGCGTGCCGACGCATCGGTTAATGACGATGCTATCATTATCGCTACATTCATCGTAGCGGACAGCATCGTTCCGACCTCTGGGGCTTTTTGATTTTACTATCACCCCTGCAGAGTTCCATATTCAAGATTTCAATTAGATTTTAGGAGATGGCCGCGCTACGCTCGCCATGACTGTCCTCCATACTAAGATTCTTTTTTGGAAAACAAATCCCAACCCATACCCTCCATATGAAACAAGGTCATTGCGAGGCGATGCACTGAGCCTGTCGAAGTGAAGCGACGTGGTAATCTCTTCCAAATGAACACCTATTTTCTTTTGAAACCATCTTCATCGGCACTTGCCTTTTCGTTCAATTTCATGCAGTTTACACTAATATCATAACCTAAATAATATTGGAAACAATAATAAGCCAAACTTAGAAGTAGAATCGGTCCAAACTGAGAAATACAAAGCAATCTCAAACAATCAAAGGGAATCTCCAAAAGATAAAATTACACTTCTTTATAATCAAGAATCGCCTGCAGACATCTACCGGCGGTTTTACCATCCCAAAGAAGAGGTCTGATGGGTTTACGGTTTTCATTTAGCGTAATCTGATATTCTTCTCTGATTCTTCTAACATTATTACCCACTAAAACACTGGCTCCTCCATGTTCTTTTAGTGTAATGGGTCTTTCGGTATTCCATCGTAATGTGAGGCAAGGGGTGCCTAAAATAGTGCATTCTTCTTGTAACCCTCCACTATCAGTCAACATCACACAGGCGTCCATATTTAACCTTAAGAGTTCGTGGTAGCCCAAAGGAAGCTGTATAATCATTCGGGGATGTTGTAACATTTCCTCCCATAAACCAAAGCTTTGCAGGTTCTTTTTGGTTCGGGGATGCACAGGGCAAATGAGCTGCATATCTTTGCATACTTCATCTATTAGAAACCTGACAAGTGCTTCCAAAACTTCCTTTTGATCCACATTAGAGGGGCGGTGAAGTGTTACCAAACCAAAATCCAGTGTTGAATCAAATTGGATAGTTTGTCCTTCAATGTTGTTTTGATCCAGAATTTGCGTTATGATCAATTTTTCAGCCTTAGTACGATTGGTTTCAAGGGTATCAATCATGATATTTCCTACAAAGGCAACTTGATGGTCTTGAGCTCCTTCTTGCCTGAGGTTTTCAATGGAAAGCTCATCAGGGGTCAATAATAAATCAGACAAACGATCTGTGACCAATCGATTAATCTCCTCTGGCATTTCCATATCTCTTGAGCGAAGGCCAGCCTCAATATGACATACCTTGATATGCTCTTTTTTTGCAGTTACAGAACAAGCAAGAGTAGCATTCACATCTCCTAAAACCACCACCCAATCTGGTTTTTCAGCTTTTAATACTTTTTCAAAAGCCATCATGGTGAGCCCCACCTGTTCAGCATGCGTACCGCTGCCTATGCCTAGGTTAATATCTGCCTCAGGTATTTCCAATGCTTCAAAAAAAGCTTTAGACATGCGATCATCATAATGCTGTCCGGTGTGAACAAGGATATGTGCTATTGGCTCTTGGCCATTTGCTTTTTGCTGTGTATTATAAGCTTGGATTTCCTTAATAAAAGGAGCGATTTTCATAAAATTGGGTCTTGCACCAACTACGGATATAATCTTCATGTGGGGTATGATTTTTATTTCTGCGAAAATAACAAATTAGGCTGGTTTTCTCTAACCCCTATTAATAAATTACTGAAAACTGTTGCTTTATCATTTAAAAAGAAACGCCTGTTTTGAAAACTAGCTTAGAAATAAATAAATTCTACTGAGAAAATTAAAAATACACCTTAGAAAAGGATTGGTTTCTGCCTAGAAAATAGTTGAGGATTGTGTAGAATTTTGTTGAAATATTCCACAGGAAATTTGCTTTGCGCATAAAAAAAGCCGTAACTTCGTCACGACTTTTAAAAAATTAAAGGTTTATACTACGAAACCTTGCGGAATTCGGCACTGGCTAAAACATCCTGAAAAACTTTACCGCCACGGAAATGAAGGTTGGCTTTTCGGATTAAGTTGGTGCTGTATTCTTCTTGGGTTTCAGCTCCCTCGCCAGAAACAGTTAAACGAAAGGTACCGAAGTCGCCCAGTTTGACTATTTTTCCTTCCAAAAGAAATTCTGGTATGTCCTGTAGCATGGCTTCAATTACGGCCATTACATCAGGTGTCCCTAAAGTCGTTTCCTTTGAAATTCTATTGGCTAATTTGCGGATGTCCGCAGTCCCACTTGATTTTGAAGTTCCATAATATTTTCTAGGATCTTCAGGTGATTGTGGATTCACCTTTTGAATAACATTGATGTCAATCATCTTAATGATATTTTAATGAATAAATTATTTAATTAGTATGAAGCTCTTCAGCTTGTCAATCATCTAGTATACCATCTAGTCAATCAACCTTATTACCTATCTCATATATACCTCCTTTTTTAGCTGTTTTATTATTGTCTATATTTAGCATGAATAACATGGTTTATTCCACATCATAATCGGCCCTTTTTAATAAGTCTATATGATATTTATTAACGATTTCATAAGCGACTCTTTTTTTAATATCTCCTCTGTTTGTTCCTGTATATTTATTATTGCATTCATTTATTTTTATATCCCATATAAAATCATATTGTCACAAAAAATTGTAATTCAAATCGTTATGATGCAAAGATACTGTGATAATTTTAGCTTTTGCTGTTTTTATTATCAACATAGGCCTGTTAATTAATTTTTTGGTTTATTACAAATGCTTGGTAAACAGGAGGACTTTATTTTTTGTAAACATGAAATACCGTATTGTTCTAAACAGCTGTATATCTTGTTAATACTAGGTATTTGCAGGTGTTTTCTAAAAGTAACGCCGGTTTTTTTTAAAAATATATGTTGAAAAGATATATTTGGTTTAACACAATTAGGTATGAAAATTGGAGAGTGCTGTGATTGCTGGGTTTACCGTTTTAAATATCCAAATAATGGAATTTTTAATAACTTTTTAACAGCCGTTGGTTTTTGTTTTAAACTTTAGCTTGCAGCTAGCGAGGAAAGCTCTGCTGATCGTAGCATCAGCATGCATTCATGGTTTGAATACACTACGAAAGGCCGGCAGCAAAAATAATTTCTCAGGACAAAACTCTGGCCGGCCAAAACCACATGTAGTATTCATAACCACGGGCCTTGCCCGCGGTTATTCATATTCAAGCCCTTCAGGCTTGTCGTAATACCAATTGTATAATGAATTAGCTCTAAGAGCATTTCATTATTACACCAGTACAAAGGGATCAAAGCCTTGAGTGTAGGGAAAGGATTGAGGCCCTGGCTTCTGGAAGACAAACTAAGAAATTAGGAGTAGATTGAATGGGATGGCTTCGCTTTGCTCGCCATGACCGTGCTTTCTATGAAACACTGGTCTAGCATCTACCCGCTAGCGCGGAATAGCATTCCTATGCTGATTACCGTAACCACGCCACCACGTAACCACGCAACCATGTACCCACGCCACCACGTAATCCGAAGATGGGTCATTGCGAGAAGGAACGCCGAAGCAATCTTCTGAAATAAAAGATGCTGTTTAAATCATGCCTTCAAAAATAAAACTCATCATTAGGCCGGCAGCAAAAGCACTTTCTAAATCAAACCCTCTGGCCGGCCAAAATCTAGGGGTCATCATTATCCCAGCATTTCGTTCCTTTCAGTCTCTCATACTGGGCTAATGACATGTCGCGCCTTCAGCGCTTTTGCCTTGTGTTTCAGATTGGAAAGGTATTTCATGAAGATAGCAGTAGATTGAATGGGATGGCTTCGCTTTGCTCGCCATGACCGTGCTTTCTATGAAACACTGGTCTAGCATCTACCCGCTAGCACGGAATAGCATTCCTATGCTGATTACCGTAACCACGCCACCACGCCACCACGCAACCATGTACCCACGCCACCACGTACCCCGAAGATGGGTCATTGCGAGAAGGAACGCCGAAGCAATCTTCTGAAATAAAAGATGCTGTTTAAATCATGCCTTCAAAAATAAAACTCATCATTAGGCCGGCAACAAAAGCAATTTCTAATACAAACCCTCTGGCCGGCCAAAATCTAGGGGTCATCATTATCCCAGCATTTCGTTCCTTTCAGTCTCTCATACTGGGCTAATGACATGTCGCACCTTCAGCGCTTTTGCCTTGTGTTTCAGATTGGAAAGGTATTTCATGAAGATAGCAGTAGATTGGAGGAGATGGCTTCGCTTTGCTCGCCATGACCGTGCTTTCTATGAAACACTGGTCTAGCATCTACCCGCTAGCGCGGAATAGCATTCCTATGCTGATTACCGCCACCACGCCACCACGTACCCACGCCACCATGTACCCACGCAACCACGTAATCCGAAGATGGGTCATTGCGAGAAGGAACGCCGAAGCAATCTTCTGAAATAAAAGATGCTGTTTAAATCATGCCTTCAAAAATAAACTCATCATTAGGCCGGCAACAAAAGCACTTTCTAAATCAAACCCTCTGGCCGGATAAAATCTAGGGGTCATCATTATCCCAGCATTTCGTTCCTTTCAGTCTCTCATACTGGGCTAATGACATGTCGCGCTTTCAGCGCTTTTGCCTTGTGTTTCAGATTGAAAAGGTATTTCATGAAGATAGCAGTAGATTGAATGGGATGGCTTCGCTATGCTCGCCATGACCGTGCTTTCTATGAAACACTGGTCTAGCATCTACCCGCTAGCGCGGAATAGCATTCCTATGCTGATTACCGCCACCACGCCACCACGCCACCACGTAACCACGCAACCATGTACCCACGCCACCACGTACCCCGAAGATGCGTCATTGCGAAAAGGAACGCCGAAGCAATCTTCTGAAATAAAAGATGCTGTTTAAATCATGCCTTCAAAAATAAAACTCATCATTAGGCCGGCAGTAAAAGCACTTTCTAAATCAAACCCTCTGGCCGGCCAAAATCTAGGGATCATCATTATCCCAGCATTTCGTTCCTTTCAGTCTCTCATACTGGGCTAATGACATGTCGCACTTTCAGCGCTTTGCCTTGTGTTTCAGATTGAAAAGGTATTTCATGAAGATAGCAGTAGATTGAATGGGATGGCTTCGCTTTGCTCGCCATGACCGTGCTTTCTATGAAACACTGGTCTAGCATCTACCCGCTAGCGCGGAATAGCATTCCTATGCTGATTACCGCAACCACGCCACCACGCCACCACGTAATCCGAAGATGGGTCATTGCGAGAAGGAACGCCGAAGCAATCTTCTGAAATAAAAGATGCTGTTTAAATCATGCCTTCAAAAATAAAACTCATCATTAGGCCGGCAACAAAAGCACTTTCTAATACAAACCCTCTGGCCGGCCAAAATCTAGGGGTCATCATTATCCCAGCATTTCGTTCCTTTCAGTCTCTCATACTGGGCTAATGACATGTCGCACTTTCAGCGCTTTGCCTTGTGTTTCAGATTGGAAAGGTATTTCATGAAGATAGCAGTAGATTGGAGGAGATGGCTTCGCTTTGCTCGCCATGACCGTGCTTTCTATGAAACACTGGTCTAGCATCTACCCGCTAGCG
>NZ_JABKBZ010000105.1:0-12804 GCF_013166635.1 Lentimicrobium sp. S6
ATAACAGCTAATACTGAAGGCTCAGAAACACTATGAGGGCCAGATGTAGTTGTACATCCATTGGCATCCGTTACAGTTACACTAAAGTTTCCTCCAGATAATCCTGAAAGATCCTCTGTAGTTGCTCCATTGCTCCATAAGAAAGTATAGTTTGTAGTTCCACCAGAAACTGATAAATCAACAGCTCCATCTGCGTCACCATTACAGGTTACATCTAATACAGAGGTAGCAGAAGCTGATAAGGCATCAGGTTCATTTACCACATAAGGGCCACCTGTTTCAGTACATCCATTAGCATCTGTTACTGTTACGGTATAAGAACCACCTGATAAACTAGAAATATCTTGTGTAGTAGCTCCGTTACTCCAAGCATAGGTATAACTTGTAGTTCCTCCTGTTACTTCAATATCTACAATACCATTAGCATCGCCATTACAAGTAATATCTGTTGAAGATGTTAATGATATTGACAAAGCTGAAGCTGGTTCTGTAATTGTCCAAGAATCAGATGTACTACAACCATTGGCGTCAGTAACAGTAATTGTATATGGTCCTGCTATAACACTTGAAATATCTTCAGTTGTCGCTGCATTACTCCATAAATAAGTATAATCTGTGGTTCCTCCTGATGTGGTCACATCAATAGCACCTGTAGACTCACCGAAACATAATATATTTGTTTCAGTACCCATAACAGCTAATACTGAAGGCTCAGAAACACTATGAGGGCCAGATGTAGTTGTACATCCATTGGCATCCGTTACAGTTACACTAAAGTTTCCTCCAGATAATCCTGAAAGATCCTCTGTAGTTGCTCCATTGCTCCATAAGAAAGTATAGTTTGTAGTTCCACCAGAAACTGATAAATCAACAGCTCCATCTGCGTCACCATTACATGTTACATCTGAAGGAATAGCAGAAGCTGACAATACATCAGGCTCATTAATGGTAACTGTCTTGGTTGTATTACAACCATTGGCATCTTGAACTCTAACACGATATACTTCTCCATCTAAATTAGAGAAAGTATTAGTGCTTTGCCAAGCTTCGTCCCAAGTACCACTTTGAAGTTTGATGCGATATTCATAAGCACCTGTACCACCAGTAGCAGCAACAACAATCTCTCCATTGCCATTTCCATTACAATCTACATCAGTAGTTGTAAATGTGAAATCAATTGCTATTGGCTCATCAATTGTATAAGGTCCACCAGTAGTTGTACATCCATTCGCATCAGTAACTGTCACTGAATATGAACCTGCTGATAAACCAGATAGGTCTTCAGAAACATCACCAGTACTCCATGCGTAGGTATAAGCTTCAGTTCCACCAGCAAGGGTGATATCTATTTCACCATCGACTTCTCCAAAACAAGAAATATCTGTTTCTATAGCAGAAGTAATTTCCAATACATCAGGCTCATCAACAGCAACTGTTTTTGTAATAGTACATCCATTGGCATCTCTAACTCTAACGCGATAGCTCTCACTCACTAATCCTGAGAAAGTACTAGATGGTTGCCATGGCTGAGTCCAAGTGGTTTCGCTTTGAAGTTTAATACGATATTCATAAGCTACTGTACCACCTGTGGCACTAACTAAAATTTCGCCATTAGATAATCCATTACAAGAAACATCAGTAACAGTAGAAGTAAAGTCTAGCTCCACAGGTTCTGTCACAGTATATGTTCCAGAAGTAGTACAGCTATTATCATCAGTTACAATAACTGTATAATTTCCAGCTAATAAACCTGTAATACCTGCTGTGGTAGCTCCATTACTCCAAGAATAAGAATAATCTGAAGCTATAGTTCCGCCAGCACCAAGTGCAGTTAATGCACCATTGGCATTGCCATTACAATCTACCATGGTAGATGAAGATAAAGTCACACTAACAGCAGAAGCAGGTTCTGTAATTGTCCAAGAGTCACTCACTGAACAACCATTAGCATCTGTAACCAGGACAGAATATCCTCCAGCAGCTAAACCAGTAATATCAGCAGTAGTTTCTGAATTACTCCATAAGTATGTATAATCCGCAGTTCCACCAGAAGCAGAAACACTGATAGCTCCTGTAGATGCACCAAAACAAAGAACATTTGTTTGAGAATCATTTGAAACAGCAAGATCTAACGCTGGTTCTGAAACAGTTTCTGTACTCATTGATGACATACAGTCATTTCCATCTTTAACTTTGATGTCATAATCACCAGCAACTAATGTATTGAACACATTACTTGTTTGCCAACTTGAACCATCATCATTAGAATACATATAAGAAGAGTTTCCACCAGTAGCAGTTACTTCTATAGAACCTGTGGCATTACTTTTACAGTCAACATCAGTGATATCAACAGTGAAAGTAACCTCAGCTGGGTCAGTTAATGTTGCCGCATTACTAGTAACACTACAGCCATTATCATCTTCAACTAATACGGTATATGTTCCTTCTGAAAGACCTGTAAAGTCACCAGTAGCTTGTCCAGTACCTGCATCAGGCCCAGCGCTTATAGTATACTCTAAAGTACCTGTTCCTCCGGTAAATGTAAAATGAACTTCACCATCACTTCCTCCAAAGCAAGAAGGATCAACAGAGGGCCCAAAAGCACCAATAGAAATTTGTGTAGGCTGGTCAATATCGTGATCTCCATCACTTAATTCACAGTCATTGGCATCTTTAACCTTAATACCATAAGTCCCTGCAACTAATCCAGTAAATGAAGAAGAAGCTTGATATGAAGTTCCATCATCAATAGAATAAGATAAAGGAGCAGTTCCACCAGTTGCAGTAATTTCGATAGCACCTGTTGCGTCACCAAAACATCCAGTATTCGAAACATTAGTAACATCAACAAGACTTATCGTAATAACCGTAGGCTCATCGATTGTTACATCATTAGAAGCCCAAGTTGCGCTACAACTATTAGCATCTACTGCAGTAACCGTATAATCCGCAGCACTAAGACCAGAAAAGGTATTAGAAGGCTGAGAAGCTCCACCAATAGAATAACTATAATCAGTAGTTCCTCCAGTGGCAGTAATCACTATTTCGCCATCAGCACCACCATTACAACCAACATCTGTTGAAACAACATCTGTAATTTCAAAAAGTGCTGGTTCAGTAAGTACAATTGGATTGCTGGCATAGGTTAAAGAACAACCATTTGCATCAACTAAAGTTAAGTTATATGATCCATCATCTAAACCCGAGAAGTCTCCCGTAATATTAGAAATGTCTGCACCATTATTTATGGTATAAGTAATATCTCCTGTTCCACCTGTTGCAACAACCAAGATTGTTCCATCATTAGAGTCAAAACAAGTAGAATTACTAGGAGTCACAGTTGTAATACTGAGAGCAATTGGATTGTCAACAGTAATAATTGCAGTTGAAGAGCATGAGTTTGCATCTGTAACAACCACTGTATAATCACCACCCTCAAGGCCGCTTAGGTCTTCATCGGTAGAAGTAAAACCATTAGGACCAGTCCAGTCGTAATCGTAAGCACCAACACCATCAGTAGCAGTAATGTCAATGGCTCCATCAGTTAAATCGTTACAAGTAACGTGAGTTACAGATTCTCCGATTAGAATTTCATTGGCTTCATCAACTGTTAAAACAGCAGTAGTATAAGAGCATGAACCATTTGTGGCGGTGATGGTATAATCACCTGCTTCTAAATCGGTAAAATAACCATTAGTAGCTCCGGTAGTATTTACCGTAGGGCCTGAAATAGTATACGCATATGGAGGAGTACCCCCACTATGTGAAAAATCAGCTTCAAAATTTGCTTTACCATCAGCTGCACCAAAACAAGAGGCAGCTACAGTATATTCATTTTGAGAGTAGATGGCATCAATATTATACATACTTGCAGGATTGTTTACCCAAGCAATAACATCAACAGTATTGGCTTTATCCCTTACCAAGACATTATAAACAAGATTATCACCCAAACCAGTAAACAGGGCTGCATCTTGCCATGACACACCATTATCGATAGAGTACTCATAAGTACCACCACCTCCTGATGCTACAATATTGAATGAGCCATCCATATTGTCACATCCTGTTGGATGAGATTGAAACACATTGTCGATGGCTACATCGAAACCAATTGCATTTACAGAGTTCACAGAAAACATTAACAATAAGAAAAGACTAAGCCTCTTCAATACTGTGACCAGTTTCCCTCCAGAACCTCTGCCATCCGGCCAAAAAGGCGCGTCCAGCTTTGTTCTGTCGTTTTCATTCGTAAAGATTTTCATAAAAAACAGAATTTAATTAATAAATATAACATATTGATTAAGAACCACCTTAACCAATTCAATTCAATTATAATAGTTTTATTTCGAGATAGGGAGGACGATGCGTAACAAGGTTAATTAGGATTGAGTTTGATTTGATTTTGACATTTCTATTGTAAAAAAATCATTTCTATTAATTTTGGTTAGTACAAATGTAATAAATAGGATAGGAACGGAAGCTTTGATTATTCAAAACACACCATTCATTGGATAATCGTTCACAAAAACTTATTAAGCGTAAATATTAACTAGATTTTAACAGCTAACAAGCTAAATCACATATCAAATTACGTATTTTCAACAAACACCTACGTTTGATCATTTCATTAGCGAAAATCTAATTTACTCTGAGTATATAAAAGTATTCCAAAACCATATATAAATAAAGGCTTAGCCATCATATTAGTATTTTTGATCATTTGCAATCGATATTAATAATATACTTTTTTTTGACGAAAATCTAATTTTGACTTTTAAACTATACCCCATAGTGTATATCAAATGCTTATAAATAGAATCATTTTGCAAAATGTCAATAAAAATAGAAAAAAATGAAACATGTAGTTCAAATTCTTAAGTGAAAAAAATCATTCTCCTACTCCTCTAAAAATAAGCAATAATTGCTACCTTTGAAACTTCAAAAAAAAGACCTTATGATAACAATTTATCACAACTCCCGTTGTAAAAAGTCTAGAGCTGGTTTACAGTTCCTAAGTGACAAAACCTCTGATTTCGAGATTAAAGAGTATTTAAAAGAGGATGCTTTCACCATTGAAAGTTTAAATGACACCTTAAATCTTCTTGGGAAAAAACCCATGGAGATGATTAGAAAACAAGAGGATGTTTTCAAAAAAGAAATAAAGGGCAAAGAATTTAGCGATGAGCAATTAATTGAGCTCATGGTGAAAAATCCAAAGCTGATTCAACGACCTATTATTATAAAAGATGGGAAAGCCGTTTGGGGTGACCCTGCTGAGAATATTGAAGAATTATTTTAACAAACCATAAAATACAAGAAATGAAATATAGAATCGAAAAAGACACCATGGGTAATGTGGAAGTACCAGCTGAAAAATATTGGGGCGCACAAACTCAACGTTCAAAAATGAATTTCAAAATTGGTCCAGCCGCTAGTATGCCTCTAGAGATAGTACATGCTTTTGGATATTTAAAAAAAGCTGCCGCTATTAGCAATCATGCCTTGGGTGTTTTAGCTGAAGAAAAAAAGAATGCCATAGTGAAAGCTACAGATGAAATTATAGCTGGTAAACTTGACGACCAATTTCCATTAGTCATTTGGCAAACAGGATCTGGAACGCAATCTAATATGAATGTGAATGAGGTAGTTGCTAATCGTGCTCACGTACTTCTAGGAAATACATTAGGCGAAGGTAAAATGCTCATTCACCCCAACGACGACGTGAACAAATCACAATCCTCTAATGATACTTTCCCCACAGCCATGCATATTGCGGCTTACCAGATGATAGTGAAGACTACCATTCCTGGAATCAAGGTATTAAGAGATACTTTAGCAGCAAAATCAGAAGAATATAAGAATGTTGTAAAGACGGGTAGAACCCACCTGATGGATGCAACACCTCTTACTTTAGGGGATGAGTTTAGCGGTTATGTTTCTCAATTGGATCATGGAATAAAAGCACTTGAAGCTACACTTCCTCATATGGCTGAATTGGCTTTAGGTGGAACTGCAGTTGGAACTGGATTAAATACTCCTGCAGGCTATGCTCAAAAAGTAGCAGAAACTATTGCGGAATTAACTGGACTTCCTTTTGTTACTGCTGAAAATAAATTCGAAGCCCTTTCTGCTCACGATGCTATTGTTGAGACTTCTGGAGCTTTAAAAACGATTGCCGTAAGTCTAATGCATATTGGAAACAATATTCGCTTATTGGCTTCTGGCCCTCGTTGTTCTATAGCTGAAATTAAATTACCAGAAAACGAGCCAGGTTCTAGTATTATGCCTGGCAAAGTAAATCCAACACAAAACGAAGCCCTAACTATGGTTTGTGCTCAGGTGATTGGTAACGATGCTGCTATTACAGCAGGTGGAATGCAAGGTCATTTTCAGTTGAATGTTTTTAAACCAGTAATGATTGCCAACTTATTACAAGCGGGTAGATTGATTGGTGATGCTTGTGTTTCTTTTAACGAAAACTGCGCAGTAGGCATAGAAGCCAACCTTCCAGTTATTGAAAACAAATTAGAAAGCTCTTTAATGTTAGTGACTGCTCTAAATACTCATATTGGATATGAAAAAGCAGCTGCTATTGCTAAAAAAGCTCATAAAGAAGGTACTACATTAAGAGAAGCTACTTTAGCTTTAGGTTATTTAACTGATGCTGAATTTACTGAAATAGTTGACCCTAATAAAATGCTTGGCCATAGATAGTATTTCTCAAATAAAATATTGAAATGCGTTCTGGATATATTCTGGGACGCTTTTTTTTTGTGAATCCCGCATAGGTAAGTATGCTATCATAGCTACTTCTGGCCTAATGTTAGATTAATAATTCAGTTTTATCTTATAAATTCAAGCTTTTGAGTTGATATAGTATGATCAGTTTGTAATCGTATGAAATACAAACCAGAATTTAACTGTCTGCTTTCATTTAGAAGGGCCCATTTTAATTGATGATTTCCTGATAGCATTTCGCCATCATAAAGCGTCTTAATTAACTCCTATTGCAAATTATAATTCTTTGGTTGTTTCTACCATCTCCCAGATAGGTGGGTGTATCCCACCATCCTCACTCTGTGCGTTGTAATAGGTCCTACTAAGTAGGGCTCCGGCTTGTTCAATCTGTTCTCTCCAAGTTAAATGTGGTTTTTCATTTACATCTAAATCAATATCATAACCTTGCGAGGAATAACAAAGAGGCACAAAAGACACCAAGCAAAGAAAACACATAATCTTCTTTGTGGTTTTCGTGGCTACTTAGTGTCCCTTTGTGCAATAACTCAAACAAATACTCAAAGAAACAGCTTAGATGGAATTGCATTCCATCGTTAATACACCGATCGGAGCTCTAGAGTAAATGTATTACATACAGGGACGCGATCTCTAGCTCTCATCTCTTAAATCCTCCAAAAAAAGGAGATTCTATCAATAAAACACCAACTTTCAATTTTAATTACTTTAGGCACTTTAAGTACTCTAAATACTTTAACATACTTTAGACACTTTAAGTACATCCTCCTAGACAATTCCCCATAATTTCTTTTCTTTGCAGAAAAATAGCCAAATGTATTCTGTTAGCAATGTTTCTGTAGTTTTTTCGGGTAATGTATTATTCGAAGGAATCAACTTTTTAATCAACCCCGGTGATCGAATTGGATTGGTGGGTGATAATGGAAGTGGCAAGACTACTTTATTGAGAACCATTGCTGGTGAACAAGAATGCGAAACTGGAGAAATCATCATCCCAAATGATAAAAAGATTGGCTACCTTCCTCAGGAGGTTAAAAACATTTCTAAACTAACGGTGATTGAGGAAAGTCAGAAAGCTTTTGACGAAATCAATAAACTGAGCGATGAGATTGATAAATTGAACGAGAGTTTGATGAGTCGTGAAGATTACGAGAGTGCCGATTATATGAAAATCGTGGACAAGCTGACTTTAGCCAACGAGCATTTTCAAATTCTTGGAGGAGATAATAAAGAAGCTGAGATTGAGAAAATATTAAAAGGCTTGGGCTTTGTTCAAGACGACTTTGATCGCCCATTAAGCGAATTTAGTGGTGGATGGCGTATGAGGGTCGAAATCGCCAAGCTCTTACTTAGAAAACCCGATATCCTTTTACTAGATGAGCCGGTTAACCACCTCGACATTGAATCGATAGAATGGTTAGAGGATTTTTTAAAAACCTACCCTGGCGCTATTATTTTGGTGGCTCACGATAGAACATTCCTCGATAAGGTGACTTCTAGAACGATAGAAATTACCAAAGGAAAAGCCTACGACTATAAAATGTCGTATAGCAAATATGTGATTGAGCGTGAGGAGAGAATGGTGGGGGAAATAAATGCCTTTACCAATCAGCAAAAACAATTACAGCAAATTGAGCGCTTTATTGAGCGTTTTAGATATAAGAATACCAAGGCCAAACAAGTTAAATCCAAAATTAAAGAGCTGGATAGAATCGATAAAATCGAAGTAGATTCTATCGATCGCTCAGCTATTAATTTTAGTTTTCAAGAAGCACCTCCAAGTGGGAAAATTGTCATAGAAACCAACAATCTACAAAAATCATTCGGCGATAACGAAGTGCTGAAGGATTTGGATTTTGTGGCACTAAAAGGGGAAAAAATCGCCTTTGTTGGCAAGAATGGAATGGGGAAATCTACCCTCTCCAAAATCATAGTAAATGAGCTGGATTACGAAGGGGAGATGAAAATTGGTTATAATGTATTATTGGGATATTATGCCCAAAACCAAACCGATACTCTAGACCCTAAAAAAACAGTATTTGAAACTATTGATGATGTGGCTACTGGTGAAATTAGAAAACGCATACGCGATATCCTGGGTAGTTTTTTGTTTAGTGGTGAAGATATTGACAAGCCTGTGAAGGTGCTTAGTGGAGGGGAGAAATCGAGACTCGCTTTGGCTAAAATGCTCTTAACACCCTATAATTTACTAGTACTTGATGAACCTACCAATCACCTGGATTTAAAATCGAAAGACATCCTCAAAAATGCCCTGCTCAATTTCACGGGAACCTTGATAATCGTTTCTCACGATAGAGATTTCTTAGCAGGATTAACAGATAAAGTAATCGAGTTTAAGAAAGCCCATGTTAAAAATCATATTGGTGATGTGAGCGACTTTCTAGAGAAAAGAAGAATAGAAAAACTCGGCGACCTGAATAAAGGATTAAGTAGCGGAGGAGGCAAAAAACAAAAAGAGGATTCTCAAAATAAGATCAACTACCAGCAAAGAAAAGAAAATGAGAAAGAGCTTCGGAAAATCCAGAATAGAGTTAGTAAGCTAGAGGACGAGATAGCTAAGCTGGAAGGAGAAATTGAGAAGCAAGATGCTAAATTAGCTGCCCCTGACGAACACCCTGGATTGGTCTCTGATCCTGAATTCTTTAAAAATTATACGGATCTAAAAAAACAACTTCAGCAAAAAATGGAAGACTGGGAGACTGGCTTGGAGGAATTGGAGATTAAAGAAGAGGAATTGTCTTAATTTTTTGATAGCTCAAAAAATTAAGAATTATAAATCATTGATTCTTTATAGAAAACCAAAATCTAATCATTTTACACTTTTTCAAAAAAGTGTAGTAAAAACTACCGCTGTTGATTAAAGGCTACTCCGAAAATATATTTCCGGGAAAACAATAAACTCCTACTTTTAGAAACTTCCTATGGAAGATTTCTAACGAGCGTCGAACAGAATTGTTTTCTTTTCCTCCAACATATTTCCTCCGCTTAACACCTTTACTCAAAGGCGGTCATGGTCTTTCTTCGAAAGACTATAAACTTTGCGGAGTCTGAAAACTGTATTTTTAATATTACTCATTATGTAAAAGCTTCATTATTATTCACCATGATACGAAGTCCTTCTCCCTTGATTACTCAATAGAAGACAATAGTTGCTGCCTTTTTGTTCCCTTTATGTTAGGGTAATCAAAAAATTACCTTACACATAGTGGTTTCTTCAATCCTATATGTCAATCATTACCAAAACTTAGTTGGTATCATTCTATCAAAAGATAGAATCAAAACCATCCTTTCTTCCTTGACCAATTAAACATACTAGCTTTGCAGAAAAACGAGTAAGGAAAACAGGAAAAAGCTACCTTTGCAGCCTTATGAGTGCATTAAAAAGATTTTTGGGTCAAACGGCCATTTATGGATTAAGCAGTATCGTAGGTAGACTCCTCACCTACTTCTTGGTTCCATTATATACCTATAACCTTCCCACTGGTGAATACGGCATGGTTACCGAATTATTTAGCTATGTGGCCATTTTATTTGCATTACTCACCTATGGAATGGAAACTACTTTCTTTCGTTTTTCGGAAACGGAAAAAAACAAAGATCAAGTCATCTCTACTTCTTCCATTTCTTTATTGGTCAGCAGCCTAATTTTCTTAGCCTTATCTTGGACTTTTAGGACTCAAATAGCACAAAGCATAGGTTATGAGTCCCATCAACATTTTATCAATTGGTTTATTATCATCATTAGTTTTGATGCATTAAGTGCTATTCCATTTGCCTATTTACGTCAGAAAAACAAAGCTGTTCGTTTTGTTAGCCTAAAGCTCATCAATATATTTGTCAACTTAGGACTCAACTTGTTTTTTATTCTGTATTGTCCAAAGGTAATAGCTGAAGGTGAAAGCCATTTTTTATTCAGCTGGATTCATTCATTCTTCGAAGCCGATCATTTAGTTCAATATATTTTTATCTCTAATTTGGTAGCTAGTGGACTTACATTCGCGTTTCTGCTTCCTATTTACAAGTATGTAAAACTTGGTTTTAACACTGCCATTTGGAAAAAAATGATGCCCTATGCATTACCTATTTTAATGGTAAATATTGCAGGACTCATTCCTATTTCCTTGGATAAAATATTACTTCCTATCTTATATTCTGGTGGCAGAGAAGCTGGGATGCAGCAGTTAGGAATCTATGGTGCCAATGCAAAAATAGCAGTGATTATGCTGCTGTTTATTCAAACTTTTAGATATGCCGCCGATCCTTTCTTTTTTGCAGAAGCTAAAAATAAAGATGCCAAGCAAACTTATGCATTAGTCATGCATTGGTTTGTGATTTTTGGTTCTCTTATCTTCCTTGGAGCCATGTTCTTTATCGATATTATCCAATATTTTATTGGAAACGCTTATCGTGATGGAATTATGGTAGTGCCCATTCTTCTCATGGGGAATTTGATGTTAGGTATTTATTATAACCTAAGCTTTTGGTATAAACTCACCGACAAGACCATGTATGGTGCGTGGTTTAGTGTGATCGGAGCCATGGTTGCTATTGTCCTCAATTTTATATTAGTTCCTAAATATGGGATGCTTGGATCAGCTTGGTCGGTTTTTATCGCTTATCTTATTCCTGCCATCCTCTCTTATGTCATAGGACGAAAGCATTATCCTATTCCCTATAAGGTAAATTCTATGATTGCTTATCCTATTATTGTAGTTGCTTTGTATGTATTGAGTGCTCAACTGGAATGGAACCTTCTAGGCCGCATCATTATATTTATCCTGTTTAGCTTTGGGGTTTTGGTTTATGAGAACAAAGCTTTATTGAAGAAATACTTTAATAAGGCATAGCCTTTACTATATCAATTGTAAAATTGGTTTTGTTTCTAATTCCTACAATTCTTTAATAACAATTATATTAGATTTTTAAGATTTCTTAGTCGAAGCCAAAGCTTCTCCTTCAAAATGAAGAGGAGGAGAAATCTAATCTGTCTTCATTATTAAAGGAGATTTCTCCCTTGTTGCAGTCCGTCGAAATGACATTTATCTAAGGCTTAAGGGGGAGGCCAAGGGCGCACAAATCCAACTAATACTAAAGAAGTATTTTTGCGCCCTTTTGCTTGACACCTTATGATTCAGTGTCATTTCGACCGTAGGGAGAAATCTCATTCTATTTATAAGTATTCATCATCCACCCTGAAAATCATATCATTTAAGAAGTTCCAATCTGGATTGTTTTCGTTTATAAGGGCTTCTTTCTTTTTACGATTCCACTTTTTGATTTGCTTTTCTCTTGATATAGCTTCAGATGGTGTTTCATATTTTTCATAATGGCCAAGATATTTGCAATGGTACTTTTTGCTAAAACCTTCAATTAATCCTTTCGAATGCTCAGTAATCCTTCTCTTAATATCACTACTCATTCCTATATAGAGAACCGTTTTGTTAAGGTTGGTTATGATATAAACGAAATAGAACTTCATGATAATTTGTTTATATAAAGGTAAAAGATATTTTGGACTTCTCTTTTGCTTCCTTAAATCAAAATGAAAAGTCATTACCACTGCAGGAAGAAATCTCTTCATAATAATTACAGATTTCTCCTCCATTTCATTCCGTCGAAATGACAAGCTGTTTTGGTCTAGAAGAGGGCGCACAATCCCAACTAAAATTAAAGAGGTGTTTGTGCGCCCTTTTTTACACTACCCGATAATGTCATTTCGAAGGAGAAGCGTGCTTCGACTGAGAAATCCTTTCCCTTGTGTTATCCAAAAATGTCATTTTGACGAACCTAAGAGGAGGAGAAATCTAAAATAGCAGTCATTCTGAGAACTAATTAAAATGCGCCTTTAAATCCTATCAGTCTATAGCCAAGCTCCGCAGTATATAAGCCCTGAAGGGCATTAGCGTTAACTTAAGCTGTCTATTTTTTTAAGTTACAGATATACATATGATTACAAGACTATTTCTTTCTGACTTCTTTGTTTTTTACTCTTTTTAATACAAAGGTGTTTTTATCTTCAAGCAC
>NZ_JABKBZ010000106.1:0-12180 GCF_013166635.1 Lentimicrobium sp. S6
GACATTTTAAGTTCGAACTTTTTTGGCCGCTTAAAGAGTTTTTAAAATAAAAAATGCCCTGAAGAATGACTAATAATATAGATTTTAATGCTTTGATTATTTGGTGATTTGAAGGAGATGAAACCTATAAATTGAAGAGTTCAAAACGCTTGGTAACAAAGGCTCATACATAATGTGGGTTTTGTAGTAGAATAGAATATATAAACATAAAATAAACATCGGAGTAGGCAGATAGATAATGGCTTTGAAAACCACACTATGCATAGCCTAGGACGTTACCTGCAATTAAACAAAGACGATAAAACATGACAAAATTTGACCCAATAGAAAGAATAGGTGTTCACCAAGTAGCATTAACATTTCTTCAGAAATTTGGATGGATAGAGAGAGAACAACCAATATCTGACTTTGGGATTGATATGCATGTTGAAATAGTTCAAGATAAAATTCCAACAGGTCAAATATTTGCATTGCAAATTAAAAGTGGGATGAGTTATTTTAAGGAAGAATCGAATGAATCATTTATCTATAGGGGGAAGAAAAAACATCTTGATTATTGGCTCAGTCAATCGTTACCAGTTTTGATAGTTTTATATAATCCAGAAACAAAGAATAGTTTTTGGGAGTTTGTA
This sequence comes from Lentimicrobium sp. S6, assembly GCF_013166635.1. Classification (NCBI taxonomy): domain Bacteria; kingdom Pseudomonadati; phylum Bacteroidota; class Bacteroidia; order Bacteroidales; family Lentimicrobiaceae; genus Lentimicrobium; species Lentimicrobium sp. S6. The sequence continues at coordinate 633 of NZ_JABKBZ010000106.1, forward strand.
AATTCTTCAAAAGTAGAAAACCTAGATAAAGGATGGAAAATTAAGATTCCAAAATCAAACATACTAGAAGAATCAATTGATGATATTAAAAAGTTTTATTCAAACCCTAATCATTATACAACTATAAATGTTTCTGATACATCGCATAATGGAGCACGTCGTATTTCGGCAAAAGTTTTAGTAGAATCGACTCAGGCAAAAAGTAGGTATTCAATGAAAAACATGATACCTAGCATTATTGATAAATTTAGGCACAGTGATTATTATAGAAGTGAATCAACAAAAGAAACACATGGCGATAAATTAGCAGATATTGTATTTCTGTTTTTCTATGATGGAGTTCAACAAGTTGATAGAGGCTTGACTTTTTGTAGAGCAATTTGGAATAATGAAAATTGTAAATTTCCTTTAAATCCATTTACACCTGATGAATCTATAAATGACATTGATATCATTTGGGATAAAGATTATTCATATTTAGCTGATTTTATTCCTGATAATGAATTGCCAAAAGGATTTTATCTTGACACTGCTGATAAAGTATATCATAAAAGCAAGCAATTATTTAATAGTATGAAGTCCGCAGTAGGATTGTATGATAATAATGGAAAGTATAATAAATTTGTGGATACAATATTATTTCTAGAATCAGAACTTGAGGATTTAAATAATAATAAATTAAATGAAGGATTTGCGCCATTAGAGTGTCAAGAGCTTGATTCGTTGATTTCTAGTATTGTTGTTTTCTTGCATAATATATTGATTGTGGTAAAGGATAAAAGTAGAGAAGAAAACAATGTAATATATCTGGTACGAGATTATTTAAATGAAGTCAATCAGAAATTACCTTTTTATGATTATGAAAGAAAAAAAGTAAAATAAAAGCAGGTAACAATGTGTATAATTCATAAGGGTTTCAGAAGTTTTCGAGCGTTATCACCCGCATCAATTTTAGGTGGTAAATTGATAAGTTTGAAGCCCGCAATCCCTTACGAAATCATACACTAAACGTTATAGCCAATGCTAAAATATCGTACCTTTATGAAATTAGTGAAAAGATAACATGAAAAAATTAACTGCAAAAGAAGAAAATCCAGGTTCAAAAACAGGGATACAAAAAAAAGCGGATACGCTCAGTTTTCCGATTGTTGGTATTGGAGCATCGGCAGGTGGATTAGAGGCATTGGAACAGTTTTTTGGAAATGTGCCGAAAAATTGTGGAATAGGTTTCGTGGTTATTCAACATCTCGACCCAAACCATGTGGGCATAATGCCCGAACTTTTGCAGCGGACAACCGATATGAAAGTGGCTCAGGTAATTGACCATTTGCAGGTGAAAGCAAATCATGTGTATGTTATTCCGCCAAACAAAAGTATGTCGGTTTTAAATGGCTATTTGCATTTGTTTGAGCCGGTTGAATCGCGTGGCTTACGGCTGCCGATTGATTATTTTTTCCGCTCATTAGCCGAAGACCAACAGGATAAAAGCGTGGGTGTTATTCTATCAGGTATGGGATCAGACGGAAGCTTGGGACTAAAAGCCATAAAAGAGAAAAATGGAATTGTGCTGGTGCAAGACCCTTTAACTGCAAAATTTGACGGCATGCCGCAAAGCGCGATTAATGCTGTAGTTGTTGATATTCTGGCAGCAGCAAATGAACTTCCTGCAAAATTGGTTGAATTGCTTAAATACACTCCGGCGATTGTGCAGAAAACCGATATTGATGATGAAAGCAAAAGTAATCTCGAAAAAATCATTATTTTACTCAGAACACAAAGCGGGCACGATTTTTCGCTGTATAAAAGAAACACCTTGTATCGGCGTATCGAACGGCGAATGAGCGTGCATCTAATTGAAAAAATTGCCAATTATGTAAGGTTTTTACAGAAAAATCCAATAGAGTTGGATATTCTTTTTAAAGAATTACTGATTGGTGTAACCAGTTTTTTCCGTGATGCCCTTGTTTGGGAAAAACTAAAAGAGAAAGTATTACCCGATTTGTTTAACGAACTGCCCAACGGACATGTTTTACGTGCCTGGGTTACAGCCTGTTCAACCGGCGAAGAAGCATATTCATTAGCAATTATTTTTAAAGAAGCCGTAGATAGAATAAAGCATGAGAAAAGCTTTACACTTCAAATATTTGCTACCGATATTGATAGCGATGCTATTGAGAAAGCCCGCAAAGGATTTTTTAGTCAAAATATTGTTGCCGATGTTGAGCCCGAAAGGATTAGCCAGTTTTTCACAAAAGAAGAAGACGGTTTTCGTGTAAATACTGCCATACGCGAAATGGTGGTTTTTGCACCACAAAATGTGATTAAAGACCCGCCATTCACAAAACTCGACCTTATGCTGTGCCGCAATTTATTGATATACATGGAAGCCGACTTGCAAAAGAAACTGATGAATTTGTTTCATTACAGCATGAATGCAGAGGGTATAATGATACTTGGCAGCGCCGAAAACGAAAATTCTCAAAACAATCTGTTTTTACCAATTGATGCAAAATTGAAAATCTATAAACGTTCTGCAAGCCCGGTAAATACTGAATTGTTAGATTTCCCAAGTTCATTTGCGCATACAAAAAGACAAGTTGCAAAAGAAATAAACCCTGTTAAAATTACCGAAAACATACAAACCCTTGCCGACCAGATTTTACTTCAACAATTTTCTCCGGCAAGTGTGCTGATAAATTCCGAAGGCGACATTTTATACATCACCGGCAAAACCGGTAAATATTTAGAACCTGCCGCCGGTAAAGCAAACTGGAATATTTATGCCATGGCGCGCGAAGGATTAAACCACGAACTACTGGGCGCAATACGTAAAGCAAAGCAAGGTGCTGAGCAGGTAAAATTGCACAATATTAAAGTGGGGATAAACGGCGGCACTCAAGTGGTGGATGTTACACTACAATTAATTGATAAGCCCGAAGCCATTAAAGGAACAATTATGATTGTTTTTTATGATTTAGCAAAAACTTCAGGAACAAGCAATAGAAAAACGAAGAAAGGAACTCAAAATTCAGGCGTTCGTGAGCAAGAAATAGAACTTGATTTGCAACGTGCCAATGAAGAACTGCAAAGCACACGCGAAGAAATGCAAACCACGCAGGAAGAGTTAAAATCGACCAATGAAGAAATGCAGTCCACCAACGAAGAACTTCAATCGACCAACGAAGAGTTAACCACATCGAAGGAGGAAATGCAAAGCCTGAACGAAGAACTTCAAACGGTAAATATTGAGTTGCAAAGCAAAATCACTGATTTACAGTTTGCAAATAACGACATGAAAAATTTGCTTAACAGCACCGATATTGCAACCCTGTTTCTCGACAAAGAATTAAACATACGCCGCTTTACCGACCAATTAACAAAGCTGATTAAACTGCGACAAAGTGATATTGGCAGACCATTTACCGATATGGTTACCAATTTGCAATATTCCGAAATGGCAGACCACGCAAATGAAGTTTTACGAACGCTTGTGTTTAAAGAAATAACTGTTGCAACAGATGATCAAAAATGGATTACCGTTCGCATAATGCCATACCGCACTTTCGATGATCACATCGACGGGCTGGTGATAACATTTATTGACAGCACAGAACTTAAACTTGCAGTGAATAAAAGCGAAGAGAATTACAAAGTTCCATTGGAGAATCTTCAGGTTGGCGTGGTGGTTCATAATAATGATGGCAGTGTAGTATTCAGTAATCCTGAAGCGACCCGCATACTTGGATTGGCTGTTAATCAGATGCTTGGGAAAGAGCTTACAGATCCGTTCTGGAATTTTGTAAATGAAGACCTATCAATTATGAAAGTTGAAGATTATCCTGTAAGCAGAGTAATTACAACAAAACAAAAACTCAACTCCTATCAACTGGGGGTAAAAACAAAAGACAGAGATTATATCACTTGGGTAATTGCTAGTGCCATTCCCGTTTTTTCTGATAATAAACTTGATAAAATTATTGTAAATTTTGTTGATATTACCGAGCGTATGCAGGCGGATGAAAAGTTGCGTGAGAGTGAAAAACTTATGCGCAAAATAGCCGACAACTATCCGAATTCCTACCTATCAATCATTGAAAAAGATTTTACAGTTGGCTTTACATCCGGACAAGAATTCACTAAACAGAACCTTGATCCCGAGCAATTTGTCGGCTTGTCTCTGGAACAGGTTTTCGGTGACCAAACAGACTTCGTTCGAGGACATTATGAAAAGACCTTTGAGGGTGAGGAACGATCATTTAATCTGTTTATCAATGATCAATATCAGCATTTCCGTACTGTGCCATTAAATTCACCTGATGGTTCCATCCTACGCATTCTTGCAGTAGCCGAAAACATCACCGAGCGCAAGGCAGCAGATAAACTTCAAAAAAGCGAGTTGATGCTCCGAACGCTCTTCAACAGTACCACAGATACGATACTTGTTATGGGAATAGAAGAAGATGGAAACACGACAAACTTTAAGCTTGTTAATGATGCTGCCTGTAAAAATCTGGGTTATACGCGGGAGGAACTCATGCAATTGTCGCCCAATGAAATTGATGTTGTTGGCACCGCTGGACAAGTGCCTTCTTTTGGTGAGAAATTGTTACGTGATAAGCATTTGCTGTTCGAATCGGTGCATATCGCCAAAGACGGCCGAACCTTTCCGGTGGAGATATCCCTCAACTTATTTCAACTGGATGGAGAATCAGTTAATTTAGCCATTGTCAGGGACATCACCGAGCGCCTGTCTGCCAAACAGGCAGGCAAGCAGTCCGGGGAAAGCAATTATGAGGAGGAAAAATCATGAGCAACAAGCAAAAAAAATCAGCACAGACACCCGCCGATGCTGCCATACTTCGCCAAAAGGCAGAAGAGCAATTAAAATTGCGTTCAGACAAGGCGCGCCTTGTTTCTACAACAGAAGCCGACAAGCTGAAGCTGGTTCACGAATTAGAAGTGCATCAGATAGAACTCGAAATGCAAAACGAAGAACTTCTAATTGCAAAAGAAAGTGCTGAAATTGCAAAAGAGAAATATACCGAATTGTATGATTTTGCACCTTCGGGATATCTTTCACTTACAAAAGAAGGAAATATTGCGGAGCTTAATTTTGCAGCAGCCCGAATGTTTGGCAAGGAACGTTCTAAACTGATAAACAGCCGGTTTGCAATTTTTTTATCTGTAAATACACGTCCTGTTTTTAATCAGTTTTTTCAAAGAATTTTTACCGCTAAAGAAAAGCAAAGCTGCGAAGTAATCATTGAAGCCAAAGACAACTTGCCAATTTATGTAACCATTGACGGCATTGTTAGCCAGAATAGTGAATTGTGTTTGTTGACTTTGAATGACATAACAGAAAGTAAAATTGCTAAAAATGCGTTAGTTAAAGCCAAAGAAAAAGCCGAAGAAAGCAAAGAAAATTTTAGGTCTTTATCAGAAAATAGCTTGGATTATATTATGCGTTATGACAAAGATTTTCGGCATATTTATATGAATAAAAATGCTATTGAAGCATCGGGAGGTACAGCGGAACAAATTATTGGGAAAACCCATAGTGAAGCAGGACTTTACGATATAGCGCAATGTGAAATGTGGGAACAAAAGATTGAATGCGTTTTTAAAACAAAACAACCATATTTTGAGCAATTTAGTTGGGAAAGCGTTAATGGTAATATTTATCTTGACTGGCGACTTTTCCCTGAATTTAATGATAAAGGTGAAGTAGTTTCCGTTCTTGGAGTTTCCCGTGATATTACCTATTTAAAAAATGCAGAAATAGAACTAATTTCAGCCAAAGAAATAGCCGAAGAAAGCGACCGCCTTAAATCTGCTTTTCTTGCCAATATGAGCCATGAAATAAGAACCCCTATGAATGGCATCCTTGGGTTTGCCGATTTACTAAAAAACCCCAAGATTACAGGCGATGAGCAACAAACTTATATAAGTATTATTGAAAAGAGCGGTGCAAGGATGCTGAATATTATCAACGATATTGTTGATATTTCAAAAATAGAAGCAGGGCTGATGAAACTCGATATAAAGGAGACAAATGTTAACGAGCAAATCGAGTACATTTACACTTTCTTTAAGCCGGAAGCAGAAACAAAAGGGATAAAGCTCACTTTTAAAAACCCCTTGCCGGCAAAGGAAGCAGCCATTAAAACCGACCGTGAAAAATTGTATGCCATTCTTACTAACCTGGTGAAAAACGCCATAAAATACACCAATGAAGGAACCATTGAATTTGGTTATAAGTTAAAAAAGAACAATGCGGCCACTGAGCTGGAGTTTTGTGTCAAAGACACCGGGATTGGAATTCCACAAAATCGGCAGGAAGCAATATTTGAGCGTTTTATACAGGCCGATATTGAAGATAAACAGGCACATCAGGGAGCAGGGCTGGGATTGGGTATCAGCAAAGCTTATGTGGAAATGCTTGGCGGAAAAATCTGGGTTGAAAGCCAGGCAAACAACCTGCCTGCCGCTAAGGCAGGAGGCTCAACGTTTTATTTCACCCTGCCTTACAATACTGAACCAACAAAAGAATCCAATGGCCACCAAGCTGTGGTTTCAGAGAAAAACGAAACGGTAAGAAAACTTAAAATACTGATTGCTGAAGATGATGAAGTATCGGAAATATTACTGGATGCAACAATCAAAATGTTTGGCAAAGAAATTTTAAAAACAAAAACTGGTGTTGAAGCCGTTGAAATATGCCGCAAAAATCCTGACATTGACTTGATATTGATGGATGTTCGTATGCCCGAAATGAGTGGATACCAGGCCACAATGCAAATCCGTGAGTTTAACAAAGAGATTATCATTATTGCACAAACAGCTTATGGACTAACGGGCGACAGGGAAAAAGCAATAGAGTCGGGCTGCAACGACTATATTGCAAAACCGATTAAAACAACAGAATTGCAGGCGATGATACAAAAGTATTTCGCTAAATGATTATTAAATTGACAGGATTTTAAATGACAGAAAATAAAGCACATGGCTATAACACGCGGTCATAAAACATTGCGCGGATAGTGCTATATTTGAACGAAATAACATTTAATCAACGGCTTAGCGGGCTGATAAGTTTGTGTTTCAAAATGCGCAACGTTTCATACCGCCATCCGTTAGTTCTCATTAAATACAAGAAATTATCATTCGCATGAAACAAATCTTTATTCTTTCAATTCTTATCAACTTATTTTTTTTTCAAAGCTATTCCCAAACGGACAAAAATGAAATAAATGATAATCTATACTATTCAGCACTTGCATTAGCCTTAGATAGTAGTGCTAATTATTATCAGAATATAAATTCTAACAAAGATTTGTATAATGTAATAGTTGAATATAATCAATTAATGACAGTAGATCTTCCTACTACAATCAGAGAGTTTAGCATTAGATACCTGAATTATAATGAACTAAAAATAGAATATGATAATAGGAAAAAATCATTTCCAATAATTAGAATTCATCCTATCGTGAATGAAAAGGGTATTCTTAAAATTGCCTTTACCGACTATTGGATTTCATTTGAAAAAGATATCATAAATTACGGATTAGAAGGAGGTTGTATTATAGAATTCACTTTTAACTGTGAAAGTGGATTGTTTGAAAATTCGGGAGTTGATTTTTGGGGGATATAAAGAATAACGAGAACTAACAACGGCTCATAAAAAATACGGTTTCCGCATTAAATTCAACAGTATCAGTACTTGTAAGCCCCGCCAAGACATTCATCTTGACTAGTTAGAATAAATTGTTAAATTGCAGTCAAAACAAATGCTTGGCTCATGAGTAAACTGGAACATTTTAGTAATCAATGCCGTACTTTTCATAGCCAAACGTTACCAAACATATTAAAAAAAACTCCGAATTCAATAACTCAAGTAGTTCTATTCTTTTTGTTAAGCATAAAATTTTAGAGTCTTTTTTCACGATATAATAGGTTCGTAATAGATAAAAATTACAAGACAGAATAATTATCTACAAATTGAGCTTGTAGAATAAACTAAGCATACTATCTAAATAGTTTTATAATAAAAAATAAAGTAACGTTCTTTATATAAAAGAGTCATATTATTTATAGATGCATCAATAATTAAATATTAATATAAAAAATAAATGAAAAAAACTATAATGAAAACAACATTAACCATTTTGACATTATTTATAATTTTAAATTCTACATTTTCGCAAAAAAAAGCTGAAACAAATTCTGATCTTCCAATTATTAAAGGTTCATATCTTGGTCAAAAACCACCTGGGTTAATTCCTGAAATATTTGCACTAGGAATATTACCAAATCCTGGAAAATTTGCTTTAGGTATTAACTTCTTGCAAGAAGGAACAGAATTATATTATTCGCAATGGGAGCGTCCATTTCCCCAAATTAGGTTTAGGAAAATTGTAAATGGGACATGGACACAAGACACAATAGCATCTTTCTCAGGAGAATTTATGGATTGGGATTTAACAGCCGCCCCTGATGGCAAACGACTCTACTTTAGTTCAAAAAGACCATTGGAAAAAGATGGAGAACCAAAAAAAGATGCAGATATCTGGTATGTTGAAAGAATTGAAGGTTTGTGGAGTGAACCTAAAAATTTAGGATTATCTGTAAATTCTGACAGCAATGAAGTTCATCCGACAATTGCTAAAAATGGTAATATATACTTTTTTGGAAAACACGGACCAAACATTTCTGTTACCAAAAACGAAAATAGCAATTACTTAGAACCCGAAAAACTTGGAGATGAGATCAATTCAGATTCTACCGATCTTGATCCAATTGTTGCTCCTGATGAAAGTTATCTGATTTTTCATTCAAGGAGATCTGGTGGGGAAGGTGAGAATGATCTTTATATTAGCTTTAAAGATATTGAGTCCAATTCATGGACTAAAGCAGTAAATATGGGGAAGCTTATTAATACTGAGAACTCAGACTACTGTGCCCGAATATCACTTGACGGAAAGTATTTATTTTTCTCCAGAAGAAATCCAGTGACAGAAAGTAGTGATTTTTACTGGGTTGATGCTAAGGTTATAGAAAATCTAAAACCTAAAGAACTTAAGAAATAGATAAAATACGTTTGGTAACACGCATTCAAATTCAATGCGGGGTTTTGTAGTTCACTGACTAAGTTTTATCTTAGTAAAGTTGTTTAACGGTGTATAATGAAACGCGGCAGACACCCGCACAAAATTTACCAGCAGACGGTTATGGCACATTTTTGTAAAAAAATTTAAACTTTCAAAACAGATGAAGAAAGAAATTAAATATTCGGTAATTTTTATCGTGATTGTACTCACTGTTAGTTGGAGTATCACTTTGTTACTTTTTTCAAAACCGGAAACAGTGCAATTATTTCCTTTGGTTATGTTAATTCCTGCAATTGTGGGCACTACTATAAATTCGATACGCTATAAGTCGTTCAAATTAGTTTTTAGACCTATAACTACTAGAATAAATCTTAAATCAATTCTATTCTCACTTATTTACCCATTATTATTTATTGGACTTGTGGCTATCGTAGTTTCTTTAACAGGTATCGGTAAATTTAATTCAGACAAATTATCGGAATTAAGTAATTTCCCTTCAATTGAGATGATAATAATTGGATTTCTCTTAATGTTTGGTGAAGAATATGGCTGGAGAGGTTTTTTATTGAAAGAATTAGCTACAGCTAAAGGGAAAATATATAGTGCAATAGTTGTAGGTATTGTTTGGGCATTATGGCATGGACCAGCTGTATTTGGATTAGCTAATCATACAAATATGGAAAATCCACTTTTATTTTCAGCTATACAGATGGGTGCAGTCTTTGTTTTTTCACTACCATTTGCATATTCGTATTTTTTAACAAACAATATATTACCTCCTATGATATTTCATTTTGTCTGGAACTTTTATAACCCAATAATACTTGGTAATATCTATCAGAATGAGCCAGGAATTATAGAGGGAAATATGATTTATATTAATGGTGAGGGACTGGCAGGGATAATTTTTGGCTTAATTTTTATAATATGGTATATCAACAAATTTAAAAAGAACTTAATTAAGAATGTTATTTGTTAAATATTATCAGAAATACAACGTGCCATAACAGCTGTTACCAAACATATAAAACTAAAAAAAGATGAAAAAATTTGGAAGAATTATTTTATTGACTTCGATTGTGATACTTCTAATTGCATGCAATTCTCAAAAAAATAGATCAAAAGACTCTGATTTTCCAATTTTAAGTGGACCCTATCTTGGACAGAAACCTCCAGGGATGCAAGCTGAAATTTTTGCTCCAAATATTATTTCTACTCCATTTGAAGAATCAGGTTGTAGCTTTACTCCAGACGGAAAAGAAGTATATTTTAGAATAATGGGACCACCACGTGGCGGTATTTACTTTATGAAAGAAGTTGATGGAAAATGGCAAGAACCTCAAATAGCAGCATTTATGGGCAATTATGATGGAAAATGTAATTTATCACCCGATGGTAATAAAATGGTTTACAGTTGTGGAATGCCTCTTAGTGGAAAAGGGAAATCAATTGGTCATTGGGAAATCTGGGTTGTGGAAAGAAACGAGAATGATTGGGGAGAACCTGTAAACCTTGGCTCTCCTGTAAATTCAAATAAATTTTCAACAATATCGCCAACAATTGCTAATTCGGGTAATATTTATTTTTATGCAACTACAAAACCAGGTAGTTTTGGAAAAGGAGATATTTGGATGACAGAATTTAAAGATAATAAATATCAAGAACCAGTAAATTTGGGAGCTCCAGTAAATACAGAATTCTGGGAAAATGATCCATTTATCGCACCTGATGAAAGCTATTTAATCTTTCAATCAGATAGAGAAGACGAACATGAACCTGGCGATCTTTTTATTAGTTTCAAAAATAAAGATGGAAAATGGATCAAACCAATAAATATGGGTGAAAATGTAAATGCTTCATATACTGGTGAAGGCTGCCCAATGGTTAGTCCTGATGGCAAATATTTATTCTTTTCATCTATGAGAATTACTTATAAGAAATATATAGACGAACCAATAAGTTACAGAGATAAAATGCAAATATTAGATAATCCAGGAAATGAGAGTGAAGATATATTTTGGATAGATGCTAAAATAATTGAAAACTTGAAACCTATGGAATTGAAATAATACGTTTGGTAACATTGGGTCATAAAGCATGCGGGTTTTCGTGGTTTTCTGACAATTTTAGTTATCTTTAACTTTCGGTTTCGGGGGACACTGAAACACGGCGGAACTCCCGCACAGCTTCATACCCAAGGATCGTTACCAAGCATTTAAATTCAAAGGACAAAGCATTTGGTAGGGAAAAAAGTTCTTTCTTTAATTAAGGAAACGAAAACGAATTCGGGCATTTTTAGCCAATAAGAATGAATGAGTTGAAAGATGAAGTTGCTCGGTTCCAGACGCGGGCCTTTTAAGTCCTGCCTATCTTGATTTTTAAAAAAGGCAAAGCGTGTGAATAACAAAACGACTTTGACTTGGTTTCAGTCGTGGGAA
>NZ_JABKBZ010000107.1:0-11922 GCF_013166635.1 Lentimicrobium sp. S6
TTCTTTAGATTTAACAGAAGGAATCATCGCCAATCAATTTTAGATAAAATCATTCAGAGATGCGTAGAGCATAAACCGATTGCTTACGCTTCGATTAAATTACACGAGACTTAAATGGGTAACCCTAAAACATAATTATATTAAGCCCTATTTTTGTTGGTAGTACTGTTGTTGGATTGCTAACTATTCAATTTCAAAATCAAGAAGCTATCAATAGCCTAGAAACCTATTCTATTATTGAAAGATTAAGTTTTGCGTTATATGGATTGTACTTTTATGTTATTAAATTTATCATACCACTTAATTTAAGTGCAATGCATGCTTATCCCAAAGTGATTAATGTGTTCGAATTGGAAATACTGGTTCCATCAATCATTGGTTTTGTTTTAACTATTGCAGGTTTATGGTTTTCAATAAAGAATAAAAAAATTGCTTTTGGGTTTTTCTTCTTTCTTTTAAATTTAGTTTTAATGCTGCAAATTGTTAGTGTTGGAAGAGCAATTGTTGCAGAAAGATATTCCTATCTTTCCTATTTGGGCTTGCTAATTATACTCATTGCAAGCTTGAATGCCACATCAATACTTAGAAAGTTTAAATACTTCTATTATTTCATTTCTATTTTATTTGGTATTCTGCTTTTAATCCTATCAATGCAACATATTAAAGTTTGGAAAGATAGTGAGGTTTTGTGGAGTAACGCAATTTCGGTTAATTCTAATGATTGGTTTGCTTATATTGGTCGTGGAAATTATTATCGTTCAAAAGAAATGAATAGAGCAGCCATTAAGGATTTTGAAACAGCGATAAAATTATCACCTCAAAATTTTGAAAATTATTTTAACCTTGGTGATTTACAAAGCAAAATGGGAGATTTGGATGGTGCTATTGAGTCTTATTCCAAAGCAATCAGAATTAATCCTAGTTTTTCAGATGCATATATTAATAGAGGGCAATTTTATATTCAGATTCAGGATGGAGAAAAAGCTTTGAATGATTTTAACACCGCAATTAAATTAAATTCTGAATCATTTATAGCTTATAACAATCGAGGAAACCTATATCTGCTGGCTGGTGATTCAGAAAAAGCAGTTTTAGATTTCTCAAAGTCAATTGAAATAAATTCAACTTATGCTAAATCATGGTATAATAGGGGAACTGTTTATTTAAATGGAAATATTGATCTTGCTATATTTGATTTAGAGAGGGCAAAAGAATTAGACCCAACATATTTTCAAACCTATAATAACCTTGGTAATGCTTATTTTAAAAAAGGGTTTTTCGATAAGTCGATTCTATCCTATAAACAAGCTTTGGAAATAGACAATACTAAAGCTAGTACTTGGTTGAATTTATCAATAGTTAAAAAGGAAGTTGGTGATTATGAAGGAGCATTAAAAGATGCGCAAAAGGCTAAAGAAAAAGGTGTATTGGTTCCAGAGTCTTATTTTGATCAACTTAAATCAAAGATTAATAATTCTATTTTTCAATAGTTTTATAGAAAAAAGGGTTGATTCATTTGAACCAACCCTTTTGTTTATTAGTTAATTACTATTTTTCTGTATATGTCCTCATCTCCATGAGTAATTTTTAAGAAATATACTCCACTTTCAAATTCATTCAGGTTGAATTCCTTATCTACTTTATTTGCAGAAACGTCAGTAATTACATCCTCAAGAATGAGCCTTCCAGCAAAATCCAATACTGATATTTCCACTTCTTGATGTATTCCAATTATCTCCAAATTAAACTCTCCATTACTTGGGTTAGGATATATATTGACAGATACAATATCACTACTCAATTCGGATATCGATTCACAAATATCATATTCAATTTCAACTGAAGCATTGGACTCACATCCAAATGAGTTTATAATAGTAACTGTATATTCAATCGTTTGTACCATATCCGATGTAACCTCAATAATAGGATCAGATAAGTTACCAGGCTGCCAATTATAACTAATTACATCTTCGGCAATAGCTTCTAATTGAACGGGCTGGTTCACACAGTAGGGACCATTTTCTGGATTTACTAAAATGGTCACAGGAGAACTTATCGCATCTGAAATCACCGTTGGATTCCCCTCAAAAAGCACATCACATAGGTTCTCATCCTGAACTCTTACTACATAGCTTCCAGAAGTTAAATCTGTGAAAACATTATTTTCGAAATAATCTGCTCCACCATTAATAGAATACATAAGCTGACCCTCTCCACCACTAGCAGTGATGGTAATACTACCTAATTCGCCAGTACATTGAACATTGGTCACCTCCACCTGATCAATGATGATTTCATCACCCTCTAGAACCACAACAGGATTGTTCTCATAAGCTACATCACAACCACTGGCATCTTTAATCATGAGCTGATACTCTCCAGCTGCTAATCCATTGAAGCTTCCGCTTTCTTGGTAATTCAAACCACCATCAACAGAATACATCAACATGCCAGTACCACCCGTTCCAGTGATGATTATTTCACCATCTTCAGCTTCAAAACAACCTGCATCAACAGCAGTAACGATACTAAATAGTAGTTCGGTAGGCTGTCCTATCACCACAGGATTTGAGGCATACTCTTGAGTACATCCATTGGCATCCTCTATCATAATATTATAATTTCCAGCTACTAAGTCAGAGAAGTTTCCAGAGCTAGACCAAGAACTACCTCCATCAATAGAATAGGAGTATTGTGGAGCTCCACCAGTTACATTCACTGAAATCATTCCATCTGTTCCACCAAAACAAGTACTTACATCAGTAGAAGTTACTGAAATAGTCATAGGATTAGGCTCATCAATCACAATAGCATTAGCAGCGTATTCAGTCACACATCCGCTTTCATCAGTAACAAACACATCGTAGTTTCCAGCGCCTAAGCCAGTAAACATACCATCATTGTCCACATAATTAGCTCCACCATCAATTGAATAAAGTAGGCTGCCACTTCCACCAATGGCATCAATTTCTATCGCACCATTGGTATTTCCATAGCAAATACTTACATTTGTAGCCATCACGTCTGTTACAACCAATAAAGGAGGTTCGGTTATTTCTGTAGACATGTCATAGAGTAGGTTACAGCCATTCATGTCTTTCACTTTTACCTGATAGCTACCAGCCACAAGGCCAGTGAAGATTCCATCATTCACATGATAAGAAGCCCCTGCATCAATGGAATATCTTAAGGTACCTGTTCCACCAGTGGCCTGAATATGAATTTCGCCACTAGCATCACCAAAACAGCCCAGTACATTTATTACCTGCACCTCAACGATTTCAATAGCCTCAGGCTCGGATAGAGTAATAGTTTCCTCATATGTAGTTTCACAAGCATTGGCATCACGAACAAGAATATGATATTCACCAGGTCCAAGGTTTTCAAACAAAGGATTGATATTATAGGAGCTGCCATTGTCAATGGAGTACAGATAAGGAGTAGTTCCACCACTGGCATAAATACTAATTTCACCATTCATGCTTCCAGCACAATTGGTCACATCCATTGAAGTCACATTGTCGACATTAAGAGCAGATAAAGGCTCTGTAACAGTATGAGGACCCGAGATTTCAATACAATCATTGGCATCGGTAACAGTTAAAGTGTAATCACCAGATAATAATCCAGCAAGGCTTTCGGTATCAGCAGTAAAACCATTTGGACCAGCCCATTCATAATCGAACTCAGGAGTTCCGCCAGAAACACTGATATCAATGGCACCTGTATTGTTTCCAAAACAATCTATATTAGTGATTCCATCAAGAGTAATGATGATAGGAGCAGGTTCATTTACGGTAACCGTGCTTCCCCATCCACTTATGCAATCATTGGCATCTTTAACGAAAACATCATAGTCACCCGCAGTTAATCCCTCAAAAAAGTTTGAAGTCTGCCAGGTAACGGCATTATCAATGGAATACATATAATTTGGTATTCCACCTTGAGCGCTTATTGTAATTGTGGCATTATCCCCAATGTTACAACCCGTAATACTTGTGGTAGAAACATCACTAACTGTCAGTAAATCAGGTTCAGTAATGGTAGCCGAGCTGGTAGTGGTACAACCATTTCCATCGGTAATGGTCACGGAATAAGTCCCAGCGGTAAGCGCAGTAATACTAGCGGTAGTAGCAGAATTGCTCCACGCATAAGTATATGGAGCAGTCCCACCTGAGGCCAAAGCCGTAGTCCCACCATCACTACCACCATTACAGCTTACATTGGCATCCACCACAGAATTAGCCACCAGAGTAGCAGGTTCGGTAATGGTAGACGAGCTAGTAGCAGTACATCCATTTCCATCAGTAATGGTCACGGTATAAGTTCCAGCAACAATCCCCGTAATACTAGCGGTAGTAGCTGCATTGCTCCAGGTATATGTATATGGAGCAGTCCCACCTGAGGCCGAAGCCGTAGCACCACCATCACTACCACCATTACAGTTTACATTGTCATCCACCACAGAACTGGCCATCAGAGTAGCAGGTTCAGTAATCGTAGACGAGTTAGTAGCCGTACATCCATTTCCATCGGTAATGGTCACGGTATAAGTTCCAGCGGTAAGCGCAGTAATACTAGCAGTAGTAGCAGAATTGCTCCACGCATAAGTATATGGAGCAGTCCCATCTGAGGCCGAAGCCGTAGCACCACCATCACTACCACCATTACAGTTTACATTGTCATCCACCACAGAACTGGCCATCAGAGTAGCAGGTTCAGTAATCGTAGACGAGTTAGTAGCCGTACATCCATTTCCATCGGTAATGGTCACGGTATAAGTTCCAGCGGTAAGCGCAGTAATACTAGCAGTAGTAGCAGAATTGCTCCACGCATAAGTATATGGAGCAGTCCCACCTGAGGCCGAAGCCGTAGTCCCACCATCACTACCACCATTACAGCTTACATTGGCATCCACCACAGAATTGGCTACTAGAGCAGTGGGTTCAGTAATGGTAGCCAAGCTGGTAGTGGTACAACCATTTCCATCGGTAATGGTCACGGAATAAGTCCCAGCGGTAAGCGCAGTAATACTAGCAGTAGTAGCAGAATTGCTCCACGCATAAGTATATGGAGCTGTCCCACCTGAGGCCGAAGCCGTAGTACCACCATCATTACCACCATTACAGCTTACATTGGCATCCACAACCGAAGAACCTATAAGTACTGAAGGTTCAGTAATTGTTATCGAAGCTGAAGCAGTATTATTAGTAGCATCAGTAATGGTTACGGTATAAGTACCTTGGGCTAAGCCAGTATTACTAGCAGTAGTAGCGGCATTGCTCCAAATATAAGTATATGGAGCTGTTCCATCTACAGGTGATGCAGTGGCCGAACCATCTGAATATCCATTACAAGATACATTTGTATGAGAAGAGATAATAGCACCAAGACTACTTAAAACAGCTTGGTCAACAGTACAAGTAGCTGAATTTCCACTACCATCCGTAGCAGTTAAAGTAATGGTTGTTATGCCAAGACCGAGTGTTGAACCTGAAGCCGGGGATTGAGTAATTACAGGAGAACTTGTACAGTTATCGATTGCCGTTACCAATGTTGTCAAATCAGTCATTGTTGCTTGATTTGAACTATTTGCAATCAAATCATTTGGTGTAGGAGCACAGACCGTAATTGTAGGTGCAGTATTGTCAATCACCGTTTGATTCACGGTACAAGTTGCGGTATTACCACTGCCATCAATAGCAGTAAGGGTAATTGTTGTGGTTCCCAAACCAAGAGTAGCACCAGCAGCAGGTGATTGGGTAATGGTTGGAGAACTGGTACAATTATCAGTAGCCGTCACAGACCCGGTTAGATTAGGCGCAGAAGCTGTACATGAGCCATTAGCAGGGATATTACTGGGGGTTGAGGCACAGACCGTAATTGTAGGTGCAGTATTATCAATCACTGTTTGATTCACCGTACAAGTTGCGGTATTACCACTGCCATCCGTAGCAGTAAGAGTGATTGTAGTGGTTCCCAACCCAAGAGTAGCACCAGCAGCTGGTGATTGGGTAATGGTTGGAGAACTGGTACAATTATCAGTAGCCGTCACAGAACCGGTTAGATTAGGCGCAGAAGCTGTACATGAGCCATTAGCAGGGATATTGCTAGGGGTTGAGGCACAGACCGTAATTGTAGGTGCAGTATTATCAATCACTGTTTGATTCACGGTACAAGTAGCGGTATTTCCGCTGCCATCGGTTGCAGTAAGAGTAATTGTAGTGGTTCCCAACCCAAGAGTAGCACCAGCAGCTGGTGATTGTGTAATGGTTGGAGAAGAAGTACAATTATCAGAAGCCGTCACAGAACCGGTTAGATTTGGAGCAGTCCCTTGACAGGAAGCATTAGCAGGAATATTACTAGGCGTAGAAGCGCAGACCGTAATTGTAGGAGCAGTATTATCTATCACCGTTTGATTCACTGTACAAGTTGCAGTATTTCCGCTTCCATCGGTTGCAGTAAGAGTAATTGTAGTGGTTCCCAAACCAAGAGTAGCACCAGCAGCTGGTGATTGTGTAATGGTTGGAGAACTGGTACAATTATCTGTTGCCGTCACAGAACCGGTTAGATTAGGCGCAGAAGCTGTACATGAGCCATTAGCAGGAATATTACTAGGCGTAGAAGCGCAGACCGTAATTGTAGGAGCAGTATTATCTATTACCGTTTGATTCACTGTACAAGTTGTAGTATTTCCGCTTCCATCGGTTGCAGTAAGAGTAATTGTAGTGGTTCCCAAACCAAGAGTAGCACCAGGAGCTGGTGATTGAGTAATGGTTGGAGAACTGGTACAATTATCTGTTGCCGTCACAGAACCGGTTAGATTAGGCGCAGAAGCTGTACATGAGCCATTAGCAGGAATATTACTAGGCGTAGAAGCGCAGACCGTAATTGTAGGAGCGGTATTATCTATTACCGTTTGATTCACTGTACAAGTTGCAGTATTTCCGCTGCCATCGGTTGCAGTAAGAGTAATTGTAGTGGTTCCTAACCCAAGAGTAGCACCAGCAGCTGGTGATTGTGTAATAGTTGGAGAACTGGTACAATTATCAGAAGCCGTCACAGAACCGGTTAGATTAGGCGCAGAAGCTGTACATGAGCCATTAGCAGGAATATTACTAGGCGTAGAAGCGCACACAGTAATGGTTGGCGCTGTATTATCTATCACCGTTTGATTCACCGTACAAGTTGCGGTATTACCACTACCATCGGTTGCTGTAAGAGTAATTGTAGTGGTCCCCAAACCAAGAGTAGCACCAGCAGCTGGTGATTGAGTAATGGTTGGAGAGGCTGTACAGTTATCAGTAGCAGTAACAGAACCGGTTAAATTTGGAGCAGTCCCTTGACAGGAAGCATTAGCAATTATATAAATAGGGGTTGAGGCGCAGACTGTAATAGTTGGAGCTGTGTTATCTACTACAGGCTGATTCACGGTACAAGTAGCAGTATTTCCGCTGCCATCGGTTGCAGTAAGGGTAATTGTAGTAGTCCCTAACCCCAAAGTAGATCCAATACTAGGAGATTGTGTTATTGAAGGAGATGCTGTACAATTATCAGTGGCAGTAACTTGTCCAGTGAAATCTGGAGTAGAAGCTTGACATGCTGAATTTGCAGGTATGTTTGCAGGGTTTAAAGCACAAACAGTAATAACCGGAGGTACATCATCAACAACAGTTACAGTTGATGTACAAGTACTTTGATTTCCTCCATTATCAGTTACTGTTAGAGTAACTGTATTTGTTCCCAGATTACTGCAATCTACTGTTGCAGGGGAAACTGAAAGGTTGGCTATACCACATTCGTCTGAACTTCCATTATTAACTTCTGAAGTAGGAATAGGTATGCTAGCAGGGGGAGCCGGAAGTCTTGAATTTTGATTGTGGTTTCGATTAGAGCTCTTGGAGCCTGATAGATAAATAGTAGCATTCTTGCATGATGCAACAGGTGGTGTTATATCTTTCACTGTTACTGTTGAATTACAAGTTGCTGTATTTGAGGCGTTATCTGTCACAGTAAGGGTTACTGTAACATTTCCAATGTTATTGCAGTCAAAAGAGTTTGGAGAAACACTAAGTGACGCTATTCCACTACATGCATCTGAACTTCCATTGTCAACTTGTGAAGCTGTTATAGTTGCATTACCTGCAGCGTTTAGTTCAACTTCAATATTTTTGCAAATAGCTATTGGGGCAGTATTATCAATAGTTTCGTTTACAATTGTTTTTGTCGTATCGACACAATTAAAAGCGTTTGCATCTGTTACTTCAACAATATAGGTTCCAAAATTTGAGGAGGTTGAGTTTGGAATTGTAGGATTATTAACTGCTGATGAGAAACTATCTGGTCCTGTCCAGCTATATGAAGTACCTCCGCTAGATGTTAAGGTAATTGTTTCACCAGGACAATACGGACCTGAGTTGGAGGCTACAGCAGTAGTTGAAAATGAATAAAAACTTCCATTATCAAATGATGTACATATAAAGCTTGATGGATCAGTATGTAAATTATCAAATAACTCTACTGCTGGAGTCCATTGGTTGGCATTACTACTTCCAATATAATTGGCATTAGAAGGCCCATAAGCTTCAATAATTACATGTTCATTAAAATTACTTTCAATTGGAAATAGTAATAATGAGCCCGACTGACTAATTGTGACTGGGCCCCCAGCATCTGTTATTGTAATGGTCATTTTTACAGATACTGATTGAGTTACCCAAGAACTACTTGTATTTAAAAACCTGTAGTTTGTATTACCTGTATATACAATAATTCCGCCTGATAAATTAGAAGAACCCGCTGCATAACTTAGGTCGTCCATGACAGGGCAATTTACATCGAGGCTATATCCATTGATCACATCGTTGAGTGTAGTACCAAGCCCCCATGTATAACAAGTTTCCATCCAGTCTGGCCAATTTGTATTAGTGTAGGAGAATGTTTTCCCTCCAGTTTTACCAATATATACACCGCTGCTTGGGGTACTTGAAACACTTGTGCCAGGAGGGTCGGACACACTTGTTTGTGCTTGAATATCCATTGGAAACAATCCTAAAATAAGAATGATGAATAGTAGAAGATTTTTCATATGTTATTTTTTAATTATTTTCTTAGTATATACTTTGTTATTTATTTCAACTACCACAATTAATAATTGAGGTGAAATACCTTGTAAATCAACTATTATAATGTCATTATCATATTTTGAAATTTCTTTAATATAGATTAGTTCACCATTTATACCATAAATTTTTACTATGGCCTGGTCATTATTCTTTAGCTTTAGAATATCTATATTGGCATAGTTATTTGTTGGATTTGGGTAAATACTAAAGGATTCATTTAATTGAAATGATTCAGAAATATTTTGAGGTTGGATAATGGCATCAAAACTCATATTGTCAAGTAAAGCATATGAATCTCCAGGGACTCCTTGATGATTATTTTTTGCAATTGTAAAATATATAGATGCACTATCTGCTTGCCCTTCATTGAAATAATTTATTTGAACTTCTTTTAGCGTGTATTCATTTACTGATTGAACAATGAATTGATAACCATTTCCAATAACTTCACCATTTGAATACATTTCTACATTTATAAACAAGCTATCGTCATTTTCGGGATAAAACTGATAATAAAAGAAGAATTTTTCAGCGTTTGAGTAAACGGGGAAACTGGGGCCATATTCATATTTATTATGGTATGAAGATAAATGAGCAAATTTCATGTTTTGCTCACCTATAGAATTAGATAGTTTTAAGGCTAAGTTTCCTGAGAATGCTTCATTATTTTTTTCTACGATTGGAGTAGGGTCGTTATTGTCCTGATTTGAATACCACTTATTGATTGTAAACTCAGACTCCTCTGTCCAATTTTCAAAATTATTATTGGGAAGTTGTTCCGAAGAATTAATAAACTCTATTTTATCAATTGCGATATTACTTTCAGGATTGGTTTGTCCTGAGAAAACATTTGAACTAACTATACCAAAAAATAATTGTTCTGGTTGCATTTCATTCAAGTAGTTAATTGCAAATTTTACATTTATAAATTCTTCATTTGAGGAACCGTAAACTTGTTGGAAATTATTTGAGATAAGCGATTCATCATTTAATTTCAACATAGAGATTACTAAGGCAGTATCGTTTTCAGCAATATCATATTTAAGCCATATTGATACAGAATCTGGCCTGCTGTTAAAAGGGACACCACCGACTAAACCATTATCTCCAGGAGAGCCTAAAAATATTGCTCCTATATCATCATCGTTAGTTTGAAGTAAAGCAGCTTGAGAATTATTTGGAGATGTTATTTGCGAAACACTCCCTGAATATCCCCAATCATCCAATATTGAAGTAGTGTTTTCTGTCCAGTTTTCAAAACTGAAATTAGGAATATAGTCTAATCCTGTGTAAAATACAATGATGTTACTATAACTTGTTCCATGAATATTACTAGTTTTGATACGACCAGAGTATTTGGTATTTTCATTTAATTGATAAACAATTAGATCTATTATTATATCATCTTCTCCATTAATAGCCTCATAGAAAACGGAGACAGATTGATCGAATAAATTATTTTCACCGTACTCAAAAATGACTTCAGTATCTGAACCATTTGGATTGGTACTCCCAGAAAATTTTACGCTTGAAGAGGTGAGTACTAGAGCTGGTTCGTTTAATTGTGATGTGGCTAGGTTTCCAGTGAAATCATTAAAACATCCATATTTTCCATAATTCCCTGCAGTTAAGCCCAGAAACTTATTTTTGAAACCAATATCGTTTAAGTGAACAGTGTCATTGGCTTGTAAAGAATAATCAAACCAATTATCACCCATGTCTTCTGTTTGAAGAAAGCTTCCATAATTACCTACAGCAAGAAGGACATCGTCATCATATTTAGATATAGCATTTAACATATGGTCTACTTGGTCTTTAACAATAGACCAATTTGCGCCACCATCTGTAGTTTTTATAATGGTCTGAATAGAATCATTTGTTGGGTTCCCCCCAACTATGATTCCAACATTTTCATTTGAAAAATAAATGCTATTTAACCTTCTGTTTTGCAGGTTTCCAGTTGGCGATAAATCACTCCAAGTATCACCTGAATCTGTGGATTTTAAAACAGTTCCATTATCACCACATGCATATGCAATGGTTTCATTAACAAAGAAAACATCTCTTAACATTGGTCCTAAGTTGTCCGAAATGATACTCCAAGTCTGTCCGCCATCATTTGTTTTGATTATAGTTCTAATGGCATCGTTACTTTCGTTTCCTCCCAATACAATACCTGTAGTAGCATTTGTAAAATGGGTCGCGTAATAGTTTCTTCCAGAGAGATTCCCTGGTAATTCTATTTGTTCCCAAGAGCCCCCTTGATCTGTTGATTTTAAAATAGTTCCAGAGGTACCTACTGAGTATCCAATATTTGCATTGGGAAACGAGATGTCATGCAACCATGCATTTACATTATCAAGAGCCAACAACCAGTTTTGACAAGTATCATCGGAATAATATATTGTTGATATGGCATCATTACTTTCCCAGCCACCAACTAAAAAACATCTGCTTTCGTTGAATGCAACCTTATTAATATGTCTCATTTTTGGAGCACTACTAAACTCCCATGCCTCAATATTTTGAGAATATGTGAAAGAACTGAGGACCATAAATAGTCCAATAAATAAATAGTACAGAATTGATTTCATATTTTGATTTAAGTTATTGCTATCGTTTAAAAATGATATTCTTAATAATTTGATATTATTATTTAGGGTTACCCATTTAGTTCACAAATAGTTGTATATGAGTATATTATTTTGTAAATTGTATTCAAATTCAGGAACGATGAGGATACTAAAAAACATTGATAGACAGACGTTTAAAGAAAGATTTACAACAAAAGAAG
>NZ_JABKBZ010000108.1:0-11445 GCF_013166635.1 Lentimicrobium sp. S6
TGCGGAATCTTTCAAT
The DNA here is from genome assembly GCF_013166635.1 of Lentimicrobium sp. S6. Classification (NCBI taxonomy): domain Bacteria; kingdom Pseudomonadati; phylum Bacteroidota; class Bacteroidia; order Bacteroidales; family Lentimicrobiaceae; genus Lentimicrobium; species Lentimicrobium sp. S6. Next base: position 17 of record NZ_JABKBZ010000108.1, read on the forward strand.
GCTAAAATAAAGCTTTTTAGATCTAACCTCAGAGGCGTTACGGATGTATCGTTTTTCCTCTTTAGATTATCAAAGCTTTTTTCGTAGTCCCCATAAAAATTAACTTGACCCGAAAGAACCTCCCCAATTTTAAATACCGATTACCGATTTGCTCTATTAGAACTCAATTATACCCAAATACTAGAAGATTCTAAGATTAATAATATCGGTTTGCGTTTTATCCCATTTTTTCATGAAAGCACACATATTGGTGATGAATTAATTATATCAAAAATACGAGATTCTATTCCTGTTTCAAGAATAAATGTTTCCTATGAAACCTTCGAGCTAGCTTTCATCATTAACGATGCTTTTGGTCAAAAGGTAAAAAATCATTCCGCTAGGTTAGGAGCTAAATTTCTTTGGAACCCTCAAAAGGGATATTATACAGCCGATTCATTAGAAATATCAAAATCTATAGAAATCCCCTCCTCAAGTAGGTGGATAGAGCCCTATTTACAATACCAATATCAAAACCCCGATTCATGGCTTTCCAATAATAAGATGATGTTTATTTTCTCCCAGGATTTCTATTTAAGAGTCCGCTATGGTTATGGTAGCTACTTCACCAACGAATCGGAGGAAGTTGTTTTTAGGGAAATTGGCGAAGCTTATCAATTATGTAGTACTACCATGTTGGGATGGAAATTCTATAACTACAAAAAAGAATTATCAAACTCAGGAGTATTCTTTAAAATCTACATCGGACTCAATCCCCACGGTCAATTCAGAAACATCCCCAAATACCCATGGGTTGGACTAAACTGGGTTTATGATATTTAGGGGGGGGGCTTGATTTTAAAAGGAATTATAATCCACAAGTTGTTTTACAGATAGAGGGTCAGGGCCATAATTATTAGCATCCTCTTCTATACACCCCAAATAAACAAATGAAACTGTCAAAAGAATCAAATTAATAATTTATTAAAATTTAAAATGATGGATAAAGCACTTCAAACAATGATTAATAATATGCCGGAAAAGACTGGCAAATCTTTAGAAGAATGGAAATTACTACTACAGGAAAAATCATTTGAAAAACATACAGAAGGTGTAAAATACTTAAAAGCGGAATTTAATATCACTCATGGCTTCGCAAATACTATTGTAACACTTTCGAAAGATGATAAGGGTTCTGAAGAAAGCCTTGTGGAGAATCAATATCAAGGGAAAGAAAGTTTATTACCGATTTATAATGAACTCATTGCTTACATTAATACGCTGGGTAAAGATATTACAATCACACCAAAAAAAGGAAGCGTAAGTATCATTCGAAAAAGACAATTTGTTTTAATAAAACCGGCCACTAAAACAAGAATTGATTTAGGCTTTAAAATAAAAGACAAGCCAATAAGCGGTAGGCTTGAAAACTCAGGGCCCTTTGGAACCATGTGTACACACAGAGTGAAATTGTCAAATAAGGATGATGTTAATCAAGAATTAAAAGATTGGATTAAAGAAGCCTACGAAAAGTCAAAATAAGAGGCTGTAATTATTACAATACAACTCGTCCATCTATTTTAACCACTACCAACCACCGTATCTTTTCAATTAATAAAGCAAATCTCAATTTCTAGTATCCTATAGCCAAAGCGGAATGATTACCCTCCTCATATCCAAAAGCCATTTCCTTCAAAAGCATAAAAGCTGCCAACAATACCGGGTGGAGGAGTGGGATAGGAGCAGGCTATCTATTTAGTATGAGTATAAATTACATAAATCATTACCTATCCTTATTATGATATAAATATTTGAGTTATTTTTACCAAACTTACGTATAACTACCCCATTTGGGGTAGTTATGTGGAAGAAACTTACGTATATAAACAAGTTACCTGCAAGCTCACACTGTGAAATTAAATAATAAAGTGAAATAAATCAAACTTCTTATTAATGAAAATTTAATGTGAATAGTTTACCTTAGACCAATATTGTAATAATTGAACAGTGGAAGACAACAAAAGAAACATAAAAGTATTTTGGATATTAACAATCCTTTTTTGGTTGGTTATTGGTAGTATTGATATGTATATAAATTATCAAAGAGGTTATAACCAACCTGAAAATTTTGTTGGTGAATTAATATCTATTTCTTTAGGCTTGTCAATGTCATTACTAATTGGGATTCTATTTAGAAAACTCAATCTGTTTCAAAAAAACATTAATATTATCATAATATTTGCTTCTGGAATTTCAATATTTTCTGGTGTGGCTTGGCACTTTCTTGACTATTTGCTCAGCATTCCAATTTTTGGTATCGACCCCATAATAGGAGGTTTTAAAGCCTTAACAATTCCAGGATATTTGAAAATATTTTTACGTAACTCGTTGATATTCTTGTCATGGTCTGGAATTTATATTGGAACTATATTTTATAAAGATAGAACCTTTGAAAAACTTCTAAAAGAAAAAGCAATTTTAATGTCAGAAAATACTCAACTGAAAATGCTTCGCTACCAATTAAACCCACATTTTCTATTTAATTCACTTAGTTCTTTGCGCTCATTAATAAGAACAGACAAAGATAAGGCTGATGAAATGCTAACCCAAATTTCAGAATTTTTACGATTCTCTTTAAATACACATGATCAAATTGTAGTTCCAGTTTATAAAGAAGTTGAAATGTTGGAAGCCTATTTAAAAATTGAAAAAGTTAGATTTGCAGATGACTTGACTTTTGAAATAAAAATAGCACCACTCGCTGAAGATTTTCCAATATTGGCTTTCTTGCTTCAACCAATTATTGAAAACTCCATTAAGTATGGTATGAAAACTAGTAGAATGCCGTTGAAAATTGGTGTTACTGCTGAGGTTATTAATAATAAAGTACTCTTAAATATTATGAATAGTGGTTATTGGCTTAACAATAAAGATATGGATAAAGCAGGTTTAGGTCTTGAAAATATTAAGAATCGTTTAAATCAAGCCTATCCCAACACACACACTTTCAACATAATTAAAGCAGATGACCTTGTTAATGTTCAAATTGAAATTATTGAGGAGGGCGATTATGAATGAGGCAATTAACAGAGCTTTGATTGTGGATGATGAAATTCTTGCACAAGAAGATTTACAAGATGTAATATCCAAAGTAGGCAACATAGAAGTGGTAGGTAAAGCAAAAAATTTGCATGAAGCTCGTACTTGTATTAGAAAATATAAGCCCAATTTAATTTTTCTAGATATAGAAATGCGAGGAGAAAATGGCTTTGACTTAATAAAGGATTTGGATGAAAATGTGCGAGTAGTTTTTGTGACAGCATATGACGAATATGCTATTAAAGCTTTCGAAGTGGATGCATTTGATTATTTATTAAAGCCTGCTTCAGTAGGTAGGTTAAAATCTACTATCGAACGACTTAAAGTTGATTCATTGAGAGGGAACAAGAAAGTTCATCAAATGAACTTTGATGATAAAATTTTTATTCAAATAAATAAATCCCACCAATTTTTGCCTTTATCAGAAATCTTGCTCATAGAAGCCGACGACTACTATTCAAAAATCTACACCAAAGATGGAAAGAAAAATCTAGTCTTGAGATCATTGAAAAATTGGGAAAATCGATTGCCAGAAAAGCATTTTCAGAGAATTCATCGATCCTACATTGTTAACCTAAATGAAGTTAGAAAAGTAATGCCATGGTTCAATAATTCTCATAGAGTATTTATAAATGGTATTGAAGAACCATTTGCATTAAGCCGTAGATATTTTTCAAGAATTAAAAAAATTATGGGTTAAAATCCCTAAATATAAAATTTTGCTACCTGTTACTTAAGTATACTACCTCTCCCTGAATTTTGTATGGAAGATTGGTACATTCATATTAGTTTTGGATTATAATTAATCTATTTAACATATGTGTACAAAATTTATTCCTATCTTTTTCATTGTTTCAATTTTGTTAATTACTAAATCTTTTGCCCAAAAAGAAAAAATTGATAGGTATTTGGCAAGTTGTAATGAAAGAGGTTTATTTAATGGCACTGCACTAATAGCGAAAGGTGACAGTATCCTTTTTAATAAAGGGTTTGGTTTGGCAAACAGAGAATGGAATATCCCAAATGATGTAGATACTCGTTTCGATATTGGCTCACTTACTAAACAATTTGTAACAGTAATTACTTTACAATTAGTAGAAGAAGGCAAACTAAATGTTGATAATGTAATAAGTGATTTTTTGCCCAAATACCGCAAAGATATTGGAGATATTGTAAATATTAATCATCTTTTAAAACACACTTCTGGAATAAAGCCGTATGTAGCTGTACGAGGAATAGATAATCAACTAGCACAAACCTTGTCAAAAGAAACTGCATTAGAGGTATTACATAGTGGAGACCTTGAGTTTGAACCAGGTGAAAGATATAGGTATAATAATTCAGGCATGTGTATCCTTGTTTATATTATTGAAAAAATCACAAAAAAAGCATTTGAAGACAACCTGAAAGAAAGAATATTTATTCCCTTGAAAATGAAAAATTCAGGATTGATTAAACCTAATAAAGTAATTGAAAAACTTGCAAGTGGATACATATTAGGTATGGGGGAATACACCAAACCGAAATATTTGAATCCATTAAATACTTATGGAGCAGGAGGTTTGCATTCAACGGTAGAAGATATGTTTTTATGGAATAGATCATTTGCAAAACATTCCTTATTACCAGAAAAATATGATGAATGGTTCTACGACCCTTATGATGAATTTCACCCTGGAAATGGGCATGCATATTCATGGGATATTACTACTCTCCAATTACCTGATACAAAAAAGAAAACAAAATTTGCTCACTATAATGGTGCTCAATGGGGATATCTTTGCGAGATGGCTTGGATCTTTGAGGGTGATTATACCATTCTCCTATTTACAAATATTGGACATAATATTAATATTTGGGCCGTAGAATCAGGAATTAGAAATATACTTTTAAATGCACCATATAAAATCCCTTTACCCTCTCTTAATTCGGTCTTAGCAAAAAATCTTAATAATGATACATTTTATAAATTGATATTGGATGTAAAAAACAACAAAACACAATATTCTATCAACGAACAAAGTATAAACATGTTAGGCTATAATTTATTATGGCGTAATAATTTAACAAAAGCTCAATTGGTATTTGAATTAAATACGAAACTATTTTCAGAAAGCTCGAATGCTTTTGATAGTTTAGGTGAGTTATATATGACCATTGGAAAGAAAAAAAATGCAATTAATAGCTTTAAAAGATCGTTGGAATTAAACCCTGAAAATAAAAATGCAAAAGCAATGCTTGACAACTTAAACAATAAATAAATATCTACTAGACTATGAAACATTTTATAAAATTATCTCCAAGAATATCCATCATCCTTATATTTACATTTATAGGTTTGGCATCATGTAATTCTCAGACACAACCCAAGAACGAAGTTAAAAAAATGGAACCAGTGAGAAAAGAAGTGAAGCCGGTTGAGGAAACAAAAATACTATCAAACGTTTTTGAATGTGATTATATGGGTCAGGAAACACCAGGTTCCATACCAGTAGTTTTTGCACCTGGAATTGTATCTACTAATGAGGATATTTATGGATTTGAAATATCACCATCTGGTAAGGAAATGATCTACACTAGAAAGGAAGGAATAAATATATTGGAATTTAAATCAGGCAAATGGTCGAAACCACATATAATCTCATTTTCGAAAGTTGGTAATAATGGAGAGTGTAGTTATTCTCGTGATGGTAATAAAATATATTTTAACTCTCGACGATCATGTCCAGGATCAAAAACAGCATCAAATATTTGGATTTCGGAGAAGAAAGATGGTAATTGGAGTAAACCATATTATTCGAAATTAAGTATTCCTAATAAAACCGTTCATTCTGTTTCTGTTGCAGCAAATGGAAATTTATATTGTGATGGTATTGTTCGGTTTGAACATTCGGGAGGGAGCTATTCTAAAGCTAAAAGTCTTCAGGCAAATATAAAAGGGGCGCATGTTTTTATTGCATCTGACGAAAGCTACTTGATGTTTGATAAAAGAGTGCAGGGAAAGAGTTCTGATATATTCATTACATTTTTAAAGTCTGATAAAACATGGACATCCCCAGTTCCGCTTGATAAAATAAATACTATTGCAAAAGAAAATCAGCCAACAGTTACTTCTGATGGAAAGTATATATTTTTCACCAGAAACAATAAGATATTTTGGATGAAAGCAGACTTTATAAATGAAATGCAAAAGAAATTTTTAAGATGAAATTAATACTTCAAGTTTATTTTATATTATCAACAATCGTATCCATTGCGCAGTCGAATAAAATTGTAATTTCTATAGATGATGTTCCGTGTGCAAACTGCAAAACTCTTCTTATAACAGAAAATGTTAATGATAAATTGATTTCAACATTTAAAAAATTTAATGTCCCAGCAATTGGATTTGTAAATGAAATAAAGTTATATAATAATAAACTTCCTGAAACTTCTAGAATTGAAATACTAGAACAATGGCTTAGGAATGGCTACGAACTAGGGAATCACACTTTTTCACATGTGGACATTAATAAATTAAGTATTGAAGAATATGAAACAGATATTTTAAGGGGCGAAATTATTACAAAACCAATGATGAAAAGATATGGTGAAGAATTAATATATTTCAGACATCCCCAATTAAGAACTGGCTCAACCGCAGAATATAAAAATCAATTAGATAGTATTTTGCTAAAGCATCATTATACTACAGCACCTGTAACAATGGATAATGATGAGTTTATTTATGCTTATTGCTATAAGAAAGCAAAAGAAAGAAATGATAGTTCCACCATGAAAATTGTTGCCGATGATTACATTAGCTATATGAATGACATATTCATCTATTATGAAAAACTCTCAATAGATTTTCTTTCATATAATTTAAGCCATATATTATTACTACATGCAAATGAACTAAATGCAGATTATTTAGACGAAATTCTGCAGGTATTAATCAACAGGAATTACTCATTTATTACTTTAGAAGAAGCATTAAAGGACAAAGCTTATATGCTTCCTGAATCATTTTCTGATAGAGGTATTTCGTGGATCGACAGGTGGAAATTAGCTAAAGGGATGGAGATAACATCCCAACCAAAAGTTTCTGAAAATATCCAACTAAAATATGAGCAATATAGATCATTGTCAGGATATTAAACAACAAGAAATAATTGAACAAGCAAATGTTTTTAATCGTAAAAGAGAGTTGTTGTTAACAATATGTTATACACAAATATTTTAAAGTAATGAAAACTAAATGGTTGTTGTTCGTAGTTTTGGTTTTAGTGACAATATCCACCGTCTGCCAAACTATAAACTTTGATACTACGCAAACAGTTTTTAGTTCGGTCATCCAGACATCGGATGAAATAGTTGAGATTCCTAATAATATAGAGCGACTTGATAAAAGAAAAGGAGTTAGCACTTACCATTACTTAATAAATGGTGCTAATTTGTACATTCAAGAAGAAGGAGCTGGAATTCCTTTATTATTGATACATGGTGGGCCGGGTGGTACTAGCCATGTATTTCACCCCTATTTTAGTAATGCAAGCAAATACAGCAAAATTATTTATTATGATCAAAGAGGATGTGGATTAAGTCAGTTTACGGGTGATTCTACATATACGATTTTACAATCAATAGAGGATATTGAATCATTAAGAAAAGAACTTAGTATTGAAAAATGGTTTGTATTAGGTCATTCATTTGGAGGAATTCTTGCTCAATATTACACATTTACTTATCCTGAAAATGTACTTGGAGTGATTTTAGTAAATAGCGAAATTTCCTTCCAACAAAACTATCTAATTTCAGGAAATCAATATCTCAATATTTCGAATCTGGAAAAGAATTTGATGTATAAAAATTGGAAATTGATTGATGAAGGAAAAGTTTCATTAGCAACGGGGCTTTTTAATGCTGAACTTAATGGAGCATGGAAAAGACAAAGTTTTTATAAACCTACCCAAACATATGCTGCCCAAACCTCTTTATATGAATGGCATCATGACAAGCATTTTAATTCATTAATGAGTGGTGCTATTGATTATATTGATTTCTCTAATTGCTTCAAAACCTGCCCAATACCTTTTTATATTATAGAAGGTAAGTGGGATAATACTTGGGGGAGAAATAAAACTGAATTAATATTGAAGGAGTTTCCTTTATCTAAACTATTTGTTATTGATAGTTCAGCTCACTCACCATTCCAGTCTAATTCACTAGCCTTCTTCACAATACTTGAATCAATTTTCAAAGAAGAGAAACCAATCCTAAATAGAGATATTAAAATTTGGAAAAATCATGCTCAAAAAGAGTTTGATAAGAATATTGAAATTTTGGAAAATGATGATGCATTTTTAGGTTTGGTTGATAATTACAATTTCAAGTTGGCATTATATTTTTTTGATTCTCTGAAACTAGAAAAACCTAATAATAAAGTAATTACTCCTTTACCTTTGATTAATTCAGGTAAATGGCTATTAAAAAGTAATTCTAGATCAAACTTGGCAGTCGATTTTTTCGTGTTATGCTTGAAAGAATATCCAGAGGCAAATATTTGCTACTATTATATTGCAAAATCATATCAGGCTACTGAAAATAATAAACAGGCTGAATTATATATGAGAATGTATATTTCAGAAACTAGTCAAGGAATCGACACTAAACAAAATTTTGAGTACAGATTAAAGGTATTGATGAAGAATGAATTGTAAATATTTTTAATAGTAAAACTGTAAATTAAAGCCAGCAGGTAACACGCGCTCATACTGCATAGCGCAATTTGTTGTAAATATGAACATTACGTTTCGCAATTTGATATATTTGTACGCAGAAAAATTTGTAATATTAATGCGCTACGCAGCATAGCGCCATCCGTTGGCATTAATTAAAACAGATGTACTTTCCTGAAATAGGTTGACTAAAAATTAAACATCAATACTAGTCACTTATGAAAGATCAAAAAACGGACTGTCGGAAAATACAGTACAAAAAAGTAACCTTTGAACACAAATTATTTGTCATTGGTCAAATCACAAACGGACAAATATCTGTCAATTATGCTTCAAAAAAGTATGATATTTCACGATCATCTTTAAATTATTGGATTAAAAAATATGCTACTTTAGACCAAAATATCAAAAGCATGAGTAAAGATAAAACTATAGCAAAGCTTAAAAAGAAGATTGAAGAGCTTGAGTTTATTAAAGACTTCCAGCAGGATGTTATTGCTGATATGGAAATCATTACAGGTACCGATTTATCAAAAAAGTTTTTGCCCAAAACATTAGCAAAAGAAATAACGAAAAAGAAAACAAACCGTTTAAAGTAAAATGGATTTACGCATGTTTTGGGATAAGTAAACAGGCATACTATAAAAGGCTTGATTCGTACAATACCAAGGAAATACAAAAAGATATACTTATTGAAATGGTGAAAGGATATCGTGATAAAGTAGGGCATAGAACTGGTGGAATAAAACTCTATTCAGAGTTAAAAAGACCAATGATAGCACTTGGAATAAAGATGGGTCGTGATAAGTTCTTTAATTTTTTAAGGGCTAATAATTTACTGGTTCCCAAATTAAAGAACTTTCATATAACAACAAACTCTAAACATCAATTTCATAAATATAAAAATATAGTGAAAGATAGTGTGCCAACACGACCTGAACAACTATGGGTAAGTGATATAACCTACATCAAAACTGAGAATGGACATAACTATTTAGCTTTAGTTACAGATGCTTATTCTAAGCAAGTTATGGGTTTCAAATTAGCAGACCATATGAAAACATCCCTTTGTACTGATGCTCTGAAGATGGCTGTTAAAAATAGAATATACCCAAATGAAAAGCTAATCCATCATTCTGATAGAGGCTTTCAATATTGTAATACCAGCTATACAGAATTTGCAGAAGCAAATGGCATGACAATGAGTATGACAGAGCAATACGACCCATATGAAAACGCTATAGCTGAACGAATTAACAGGACTCTAAAATATGAATATGGATTAAAACAAACCATTAAGAACACAGGGTTAGCACAAAAAATGACTAATCAGGCAGTATACATTTATAACCATCTAAGACCTCATTTGAGCTTACAACTTAGGAAACCATACGATGTACATATGAACCCTAGTGTGGATTATAAATCTTATAAAAAAAACAAAAAGGAGGTGAGGAAATTAAAAAATTAGTAAATTGCACTGATCTTTGAAAAAACCCAAAAAGCCAAAAAAGTTATTCTGAAATTTTTGGTCCATTTAAAGACCAAAAAAATTTTGGAAATAACTTTTTTGCGGGCTTCGAACAAGATAAATAATAAGAAAAAAGGTCAACCTATATCAGTATAATACAAGACCCAATTCAAATGACAGATTGGTTAATGATTAGAAGTTTATGAAAGGAAAAGAATTAATTATAGAATTGGCAAAACTATTCGATTCTGACTGGATTCCTTGTAACCAAGGAAATAGTTCAATATGGCTAGAAAAGAAACTTGATGATAAAACTCTCAGCATAAATTTCACAACGACTAGAACATATGAAGGATTTAAATTTGTAGGAGTTATGTCAGCTTATGTTAGATTTAAAAAGGTGGAAGAAGTTCTATCGGATTTATATAAACAACATGATTTAGGATATGAATTAAAGACAATTTTCACACGCTCAAAAAGACAAGAAAACATAAGCGAATATGAAATTAAAAATGTATCAGACATAGACAAAATTAAAGATTGGATTACGGACTCTTATATAAACGATATTGTTCCTTTCTTTGACTCAAATAATACATTAGAGAAAGTAAATGAGCAGATTGATTCGCTTAAAAAAGAGAATTTGAGCAGTTTTGTTTTTGCTCCACCCGTGATAAATATTTTTGCGATAAAAGGATTGTTAAGAACGAAAGATTTTGGAACTTATTCAAGTTGGGCATTAGATGTATATGAGCAAATGTCGGTCGGAAAAGAAGATGAATTTGAGGGTAAGTCACTTAGAGTTTTGAAAGAGTTAAAAAATATACTGACTGAGGAATAACTAATGCCAACAATGTATAAAAAACATAAGTGGCTCAGTGGTTTACGGAACATTTGCACATTTAATCTTCTCCGCCAAATCTGCGATTTGACGGTTTGTTTAAAAGCTTTAAATTTGTGTCTAATCGCAAATTTGGCTCAGTGTAATTTGACAGTTAAGTGCTTCGAAATCACTTACGTTTCTTATACTAAACGTTACCAAGCATTTAAATTCAAAGGACAAAGCATTTGGTAGGGAAAAAAGTTCTTTCTTTAATTAAGGAAACGAAAACGAATTCGGGCATTTTTAGCCAATAAGAATTAATGAGTTGAAAGATGAA
>NZ_JABKBZ010000109.1:0-10824 GCF_013166635.1 Lentimicrobium sp. S6
TGACTGTACATGTTTATCAGAACCAAAGCCGTCGATTCTATTTCCATCACCTCCAATGTCATTATTTTAAAAGCTAAAGCCCTTTGCTGAAAAATCTAATATTCTATAATTCACCGATTACACTTCGACGTGTTTGGGAAAAGCCACCCCGCCTAATTCCTAAGTTTATTATTGCTTAATAGCATTGTAACTATGAAAAGGCTAAAAACCATTGCTCCCCATAATTTTTAATGTGACCCAAAAGACCTCACTAGGAGGTCTTCAAAATCAATATATGGGAGGGAAAACCTATTCTGATTTTTGTTCTTTCTTACTAATAATCATCACTTGATCTGCCACCACTTCAGTCACATATCTAGTGGTTCCAGTTTTGTCTTCATAGCTTCTGTTTACCAATTTCCCTTGCACCATCACCTCTGTACCTTTATTCAAATAACTATGAGCATAATTGGCTGTACCATTCCAAGCTACCACCTGATGCCACTGGGTGTCTGTTACTTTATCACCGTTTTTATTTTTATAGGTTTCGCTGGTGGCTATGCTCATAAAAGCTTTTTTGCTTCCTGAAGAGAATTCAGAGATTTCAGGGTTGGCACCTAATCTACCTACTAATTGTACTTGATTTCTTAAATTTTTCATGATACTTGTTTTTAAGTTTTTAATTCCGGAATACCCGGTTATCGTTTTGTTGATGAGGCAAAATTATATCGAGGCCTCCCAGATAATCGGTTCATAACCACTTGTATCCGTATATTAAGTGTTTGTAACGGTTTGTAAACGAATATAAATCAGTATTACAGCTATTTATGAAAATTTGCGGAGGCTAATAAAATGATTCAAATTTGTACTATTGGGACTAGTTGATAAGGGTAAAACAGCAAAAAAGGCTATCCAAAAGCAATAATATACTTTTCGGACAGCCTATTCTTACATGACTTGTATTTTACAAATCTATTTACCTTCCCGGTAACGGTGGATTTTATATCCATTGTCATCCGTTATTGAGCCTCCCACAATAAAACCAAGATTTGAACCATAGAATTCAATATCAGCAAGGCCTTCTAATCTGGTGAAACCATCTACAGGTTCCCAGTTTATTCCACCGTTTATGGTTTTGTATAACTTCGGTTTTTGAACTCCAAAATAAGTTTCTATCCAATAACCCGTATAGGCATCCGTGAAAAATAATTTCACCTCATAGCCTCCAAGCATATCGGAACCATTAAAAATTTGTTCCCAAGTATTTCCGCCATCTGTAGTTCTAAATAACAAATTTAGACTGCTGACTATCCAGCCCTCCACATCATTAAGGAAGAATAAATCAACAATGAGGTCTTCACTACTCAATCCAATATCCACTAAATTGAATCCTCCATTTTTATAAATACCTAGGTGTTTTTCTTCACTACCATCATATTTCATATTGGGGATAAATATAGTTCCTCCATTAGAAACGATTTCAGGATTTGGAACATAGCCATCTTGATAACTTGTAGCCACATTATAATCGGAGAAATATAGATAAGTCTCCACCATAAACTGATCTGTACTATAGAAAGCCATTACTTCTTCTCCACCCACTCGGCCATACATTACCAATGGCGTTGATTCCGAATGATTTATCACCACACTTTCACCCAGAAAGCTCTGAATAGGCTGATTATCCATCCAAGTTGCACCTCCATCATTGGTATATAAGAAATTATAGCTAGAGCCAAAACCATATCCATCATTAGCACTTAAGTATACAGGATCTGACATATACTTCACTTCATTTTTGTTAATCCAGCTCCAACTGTCACCAGCATTGCTACTGAAGAATATTTCGCCCTCATCGGCTCGAACCCAAATATGACTATCATCCAATAAAAATATATCAGATAAGGCCATATAATCGGGCAATCCACTAATATGATCTTTCAAATTATAGACATCCCAACCCGCTAAAACCACATTTACACTGACTGGTTCCGATTCTAATTCATGATCGGCATATATTGCTTTTGCCTTTAAAATATAAGTATCTGCACTTAAGTCCGAAGTATTCCATTCGTAATTAAAGGGCTCCTCTATATCTTCACCAATTAAGACCTCATTCACATAAAACTCTACTTTTTGTGGTTGAGATCCAGAGGTATAGACATCTATGATACTCGTGTTTCCTATGGCAATCTGGGCATTTGGAATGGGGGATGTTATACTAATAGATTCCTCAGTACTTCCATCTTCAATATGATATAGATTGATAGGATAGTCGAATATCTCCCTTTCTTCATTAAGAATATCGAAACCAAAAACGGTAAGAACAACTCCTGCAGTTCCTTTTATTCCCAAATCAAAGTCCATATTAAAATTCTGATTGGCTAAGAGTTCAGCTTCTAGGTTAGAATAGGCTTTGATTCCAATAGTAGGACCAGCTACTCCATAAAGCAATAAAGAGGCTCGTGGACCAATACTTGTTTCAATGCTAGCATTTGCCTCCACCGATGGAACAATAAATGTTTTATCGAAATCTGATTCTCCAATAGTTGACCAACCTTCATTTTCATATTTAATGCCAAAGCGATTATCAAAAGTTTCGGAAGCGCCAGTGGTGATGTGAGCAGATATTTCTCCTTTTACATTGATAAAAAACTCAATTGTTGGAGTGAACACTAAAGGAACAGGCCCAGCCATGATGGTCCAAGGGGTAAATTCAATGGCTGCAAATCTGAATTCTAAATTATCATCAAAATTCCCATTGCCTTCCACATTAATGCTTCCTCCTTGGTTAAACTCTATTCCTGCTTCGAGCAAGTCAACTTCAAATGGAGGCATATCTAATGTTAGAGACCAGTCGAAATCCCAGAAAAATTCTAAGTCAAAATAACTCTCCCCCGAAATATTAACACCATTTTCTGATGTTCCAAATTGATGATCAAAATCAAAAGAAAAGGCTCTAAACCGATCTCCACTTGCTTCTTTTAGCTTTATACCAGGAGCTAACTCTAAGCTACGGATATCACTCATTTTCAGATCGCCTGTTTTAAATCTAATACTCGCCTGTTTAATAGCTTCGTAAAGCAGGGCTTGTTCCGTGCGAATTATTTTAGTCCCACCATCGCTTTCAATGGCAGTAATTTTTCTCATATATCCATTTGGCGCCTTTGAGGAAGTTGAATCCACTATAATATCACCCACTGCTAAGGAGTTTAGAAAGCTAGAAGATGAGCTTATGGAAAGACTAAAATCACTGGTATCTAGATCAGTAATGGCAGTACGAGCATCAAAGTCCATGGTTTTAGTATGGTAACCTAAAATAAACTCCTTTTCTTGTGGCTCGGGTTCAATAATGGCTTCTTCTTCATCTTTCTTACAGCCGGAAAGCAGTAAACTCATAGCGACTAGAATAAGTATTGCAAATTTTATATTTTTCATCTGATTGTTTTTTTTAATAAATGATTTACATAAATCTATCTAACATGATATTCTACACCATCTAAATCTTCAAAAGTCACATTATTACTGATATCCACGCTTGACTCTTCATCAACACTGACACCATGAGCTGAAATATGTGCAAAATGAGTATTACTTAGATTCAAAGGTGTGCTGGCATGCTTAAAGTTAATAGCTCCCCAAGGTATCTCATCACCACCTGCATAAGAAATAACACTATGGGAGATACTACAACTATAAGCTCCTTCATAATAATATATTCCATCCCAGTCCCCTTTATTAGGCATAGGTTTATTACTAGTAAAAATAATTGGATCGTCAATACTCCCATTAGCTATCACACTTGCAATATTATCTTGCCAATAAGCAATGTCGATCTGACCATTAATTGGAAACTCTATTCTTACTCCTGGTTCTATAGTTAATTTTATTCCATTTCCAGGGGCTCCAATTCTCATAGTGCCTTCGACTATATATGGGGCAGATTGTTTGGTCCAAGTATAATCTCCTGCAATATCTAATTCTTCATCATTGGCAATTTGAATTCCCAGGTCGGTATCAATATTGTTTTCTCCAATGATAGTATGAACAAAATTTGGAAATATGGAAATAGGATAGAGGAGGTTACCAAGGAAAATATTTCCGCCGAAATCAGTGAAATAGGCATCATGAATAAGGTTGATGGCATTTGTTTTGCTATAATAAAATTCACAGTTTTTAAATGCCACATGAGATTCTTTGATAAATATCATGCCATTATAATCCCTAGAGCCACCAAACTCAAAAGTACTATACTTAAAAGAACAGTTATAGGCGCCTTCGTAAAATGAGAATCCTTTCCAGTCACCCGCAGCAGGAGAATTACTTGCACTTGAAAACAAGATTGGTTTTTCTACAGTTCCTTCCGCAATGATAGTAGCATATTGGTTTTCCCAATAAGCAATATCCCATAATCCACCTTCCATAAACAGAACCTCAGTTCCAGGAGCAATATGAACAATACTTCCTTCACCTTCGGCACCAAACCTAATGGTTCCTTCTTGATAAAATGGAACACCTTGATCGGTCCAGAAATATTCCCCTTGAGCGGTAAAATCTTCATCGTTTTCTATCCAAATACCAGTGGATGTTTCATATATATTACTCCCAGTAATGGTATGTACATTATTAATATAAACAGAAATAGGATAACTATCTATATTGGTAAAAAAGTTTTTGTCGAAAGCACTGAAAGCCCCTTCTGATTTTAATCTAATACCTACATTGGCTGCTTCACGAATAATAGAATTGGTGAATGCGATAGCGGTTTCTTTAATATAAACAGAACCATAAGTATCTTTGGAACCTGCATATTCAATAATCCCAAAATTAATATTACAATCGGTAGCTCCTTTATAAAAATGAAGACCTGCCCAATCTCCACCCGATGGATTACTGGCTGCTGATGTAAATAGAACAGGAAGTGCAGCTGTTCCTAAAACTTCCATTGTAGCATATTCATTATCCCAATAAGCAAACTCTAGGGAACTGCCTTCTGTAAATCTAATAATGGAACCTGCTTCAAAGGTAAGCTTGGCATTTCTGACTCTAATGGTGCCATCAAATATATAGGATATACCTGTTTTGAAAGTCATGTCTTCAGAGATATCTCCGGTGAGCTCGCCACCTACTGGAATATTTGGAACTTCAGTTTCTTTCTCACAAGAAACCAGACTAATTGAAAAAGCGAGGAATAATAAATAGAGGAGTTTTTTTGTCATGAGAATTGTTTTTGAGTGTTTGAATCTTGTTTTCTGCAAACATAGTTGCTGCTGGCAACAAAACCCTCATCCTTTAGACTGAAATATAAATAAATATTAGGGTTTATCCTGGTTTTTATCTAGTCCTTTAGTATGATGAGTGCTGATAATCTTTGATTTGAGGATTTTAAACCAAAAGAGCTCGTCCAACTATAATATTTCTAGAATACTTCATTGAACAAGCTCAATTCGTAGATTGTTGTGCCTATTGTTTTACAACTTTGCGATAAATAATAGATTCCCCATTTTTGATACTAAGGAAGTAAACTCCATTTTCAAAATCTCCTAGATCAAAAGCTTTCTGAAGTTTTTCGGATGTGTATGTTATAAGATCCTCTAATATGATTCGTCCTGCAAAATCGATAATAACTATCTCAATATTATTTTGTATGTTTTCTAAATCTAAAGTAAATTGACCATTATTAGGATTTGGGAATATTTGCGCCTTTAGTTTTGTATGCTCTATTTCTGATACTTGTTCGCATAAATCATATTCTATATTCACAGAAGCAAAAGATTCACATCCAAAAGCATTTAAAATAGTAACTTCATAAGTGATGGTTTGTGGACTATCAGAAGTAACGTAAATCACTTGATCAGAGAATCCACCTGGCTGCCATTGGTATGACATAGCATTTTCAGCATTGGCTTGTAAATAAACCCCACTATTTACACAATAAGGTCCTGTTGTTGGGTTGACTGTTATATCAACAGGAGAAGCATAAGCATCCTCAATTATTATTGGGTTTCCTTGGAATAAAATCTCACAATCGTTGGCATCTTTTACTTTCACCAAATAAGATCCTGCTATTAAATCTATGAAATCTGGAGCAGATTGGAAATTGATTCCATTATCAATAGAATACCACAAATCTCCTGCTCCTCCACTAGCATTAATATGAATGCTCCCTAAATCGCCATTACATTGAACGTCATTAACTTCAGCATCGGTAATTTGAATTTCTTCGTTTTGATGAATAATAACAGGATTGTTTTCATATTCAAAAACACAGTCGTTGGCATCTTTCATCAACAAAAAATAGGAGGAGGCTTCCAGATTGTCAAAATCACTATTTATTTGATAAGTAGCCCCATTATCTATTGAGTAGCTCAATGTTCCAGTTCCACCAAAAGCTGTAATATGGATGCTACCTTCATTTCCTCCGAAACATTCAATGTGTGTGACATTTACACTCTCATATTCTATGGCGGAGGGTTCTGTTATATGAACAGGATTGTTTTCATATTCTAGCGTACAATCAAAAGCATCTTTAATAAACACTTCATAATCCCCAGCCAAAAGATTATCAAATTCACCGCTGTCACTCCATGATATTCCTCCATTTATGGAGAAGCTAAAATCATCGGCTCCACCACTTGCCATTATGGAGATATTTCCATCATTGGCTCCAAAACAGGTGTTGATATTACTGGATGACACTGACATGATCAAAACAGAAGGTTCATTGATGATGACTGGATTTTGAGTATATTCAGTCACGCAACTATTGGCATCAATAATGCTAATATTATAGGTGCCTGCTGCTAGATTATTGAAAACTCCAGAGTTGCTTTCATAATTAATTCCTCCATCAATGGAATACATGATCTCACCACTTCCTCCGTTGGCTGAGACCACAATTTTCCCATTGCTATTTCCATTACATTGCGATACATTGGTGGCTTGAACATTAGCCAAAACTAATAGTTCAGGTTCTGTTATAATGATAGGGTTTTCATGCTCGTAGATACAATCGTTAGCATCTTTAATTTTAATCTGACAACTTCCAGCACTAAGATTAAAATACTGACCATCATTGAGCTGATAAGTAAGTCCATCATCAATAGAATAGGCTAAGATTCCTGTTCCACCAAAGGCTGAAATATGAATTTCTCCTGTGGCCTCTCCATGGCAAGTACTCACATTCAAGGACTCTATTTCGCTTAGACTTATGGCTTCTGGTTCTGTAATGATGACCGTTTCTTCCCATGCTGTTTCACAATTATTTTCATCACGAATAAGGATTTGATATTCTCCAGTATTTAAATTTTCGAAAAGAGGGTTATCTGAGAAACTGAGTCCATTATTGATGGAATATTGATAAGCTGCATTTCCACCACTGGCCGTGATTTCAATACTGGCATTCATATTTCCGGCACAGCCTGTGATATTTACAGACTCCACTTCAGTTATGATTAATTCAGAGGCTTGGCCAATAGTAACACTCGTTGGCCATTGTATTATACAGCCATTTACATTTTTAACATAAATATTATAAGTCCCAGCCATTAAGCCATTAAAAACGCCAGAGGTATTTGAAAAGTCACTTCCATCAATACTAAAGAACAAGCCTGAGGAGGCCCCTGAAGTAATAATACTAATCATTCCATCATCATCTCCATAACAATCAATTTCAGTAGTGGTGATCTCTACAATATCAAACTCCTCGGTATTGGAAATCAAAACAGAAAAATTACAATTACTAGAATTACCTTGAAGGTCATTAATAATAAAACCAATAGTATGACTTCCTAAATCACTGTCGGTAAAAACAGTTCCTGCTGCAGGATTTTGAACGATGGATTGAATTCCACAATTATCACTACTTAAGAGTAAATCACCATAATCGGGTAATTCCACTTGGCAACCATCCCCTATTTGTAATTCTTGGTTTGTTGGACAAGTTATTTCTGGTGAAATAAGGTCTATTACAGTTACGATAGCCGTATTAGAAGATGAATTGTTTTGATGATCAGTTACAGTGAGTGTAACAGTGTTTGGTCCCACATCATCGCAAGAAAACTGATCAATGTCTATTTGCATTTCACTAATTCCACAGTTATCATAAGAACCATTATTAATTTCTTCCGCCGTAATATTTACTATACCATTCTCATTGAGGTCGACAATAATATTTTGAGTTTGAACTACAGGCAATATGTTATCATCAATGCTTAGGTTTAAGGTAATGATGGAATCGCAACCCACTGCATTTTCAATAATATGAGTCGCTGTATTATTACTCGATGAATAAGTAATCCCATCAATCCAAGTATAGCTTTCGCAAGCTTCAACAACATCAATGCTTTCAGAGTTTTCGAGGATGCTCAGGCTGAGCGTGATGGTAGAATCACAAGCTGCAGCATTTTCAACAATATGAATTGCAGTGAAATTATCTTCTGTATAGGTATTTCCATCAATCCAAGTGTAAGTTTCACAGGCTTCTACCTCAAAAACACTTTGGCTACTTTCTAAGATGGTGAGGTTAAGAGTGATAACAGAATCACAACCTGTGGCATTATTTACAATATAGGTCGCTATATTATTGTTAGAAGTATAAGTGATTCCATTTCTCCATGTATAAGATTCACAAGACTCTACAATATCAACTCCTTCTAGATTATCAAGGATTATCAGATCCAAGGTAATGATAGAATCACAGCCTGCAGTATTCTCAACAATATGAGTAGCTGTATTGTTATTTTCAGTATAGGTGGCGCCATCAATCCAAGTAAAGGATAAACATTCCTCATGACTATCTATGCTTTCAGTCTCTTCAAGAATGGTTAAATTCAAAGTGACAATAGAATCGCAACCTACGGCATTCTCTAACATATGAATCGCAGAGTTATTGCTTTCGGTGTATGTTATTCCATCAATCCAAGTATAAGTTTCACAATATTCTATCTCATCTATTCCTTCTGTATTTTCAAAAATACTAAGGTTTAGAGTAATAATAGAATCGCAACCTGCCATATTTTCAATGATATGAGTAGCTGTATTATTGTCTTCGGTATAGGTGATGCCATCAATCCAAGTATAAGATTCACAGGCCTCTTCCTGGTCTAATGATGAGGTATTTTCGTTTATTGTTAAATCCAGTGTAATGATAGAATCGCATCCTGCAGCATTTTCAATAATATGAGTTGCGGTAAAATTGCTTTCTGTATAATTATTTCCATCAATCCAAATAAAAGATTCACATTCCTCATAAACATCAGTACTATAGGAGCTTTCCAGAATCGTTAAGTCTAAGGTGATGATGGAGTCGCAACCCATGGCATTTTCCAATATATAGGTGGCCACATTATTACTTTCAGTATAGGTGTTTCCATCTATCCAAATATAGCTTTCACAAGCTTCATTAATATCTGTAAACTCAGAATTTGGGAGTATACTGAGGTTTATAGTAATTAGAGAATCACAAAAATCTGCATTTGGAATGATGTCTTCATAAACACCAGTGCTGGTCCAAGTATGATTTCCACTAGGCGAAGTATAGGAGCCACAAACACTTGGATTAATAGTAGATTCTGTATCTTCACAAGGAGGGCTACAGGCGTCATCATGGCTTCCGGGACTTCCGAAAAGGTCTTTGCCATTAATCACAATTCCGGTTGTAGTAGTTGAGGCAGTCCAGTTGGCACCATCTGTATGGTCGCTAGACAGATCACATAATACCATAGATGGACCATCCCCATCGGCTTCAGGCCAAGGCGCATTATCATCAAAAACCACTTCATTCAAAATTACTCCATTATTATCTTTCACAGTTATTCTTTCTCCGCCATTCGCCAAGCCATCAAAATTTAAATTATAGGCATCAGGATATCCAAAATTTCTTTCAAGGGCCATGGAGTCTTTTGCAATAACCACATAACCATGTGCTGCAATAAAAGCATCAGTTGGAAAATAATAATCATCTTGATCGCTTATGGAAAATCCACCAAGGTTAATATCACTCGAGGTGGTATTATAGATTTCAATATATTCTAAGCTGTCAACACCAGATTCAGGAGGGTTATACATAATCTCAGTAATCACAATATCTCCTGGGGAAGCAGCAAAACTAGGGGTAAAAGGCACAGTTCCTATAAGTAGTAATAGAACCGTAATAAAACGAAATAAAAATTTGATCATGGTTGCATTAATTGGGCTCAATAATTGAAGGCTTGCTTCAGGTATTGATAATGGTTATATATGTGATACAAAAATACATAATAATATGATATTCAAAAATCAAAACCCAAACAGTCCATTATTTAACTGAAGTTTCACATGCTGATTAAATCTTGCAGCATATTCAATATCAGGCGATAAAAAAAATAGAACTTTTCATAATGAATCCTTGTGCCTTGGTGACTTACTGGCAAGATATTGATTATTAGCCACCAAGACTCAAAGACACTAAGAGTAACAAAGTCAATACCTATCTAACCTGGATATGTTATCTTCTTGATATTCTTTACGTTATCATAATTCAATATTTATTAAAACTCCTGGTATCAATGATTTATAACCATTGCGAAACTTGAGTTATCTAACCTGTTTTATTGGTCGATGAAGTAGATCTTAAAACAGAATTAAAATACAATTAATATAGAGGCTCCATCTTTTGGTGCTTATAGAAAACGCTCCTATTTTATCTTAAAAAAAAGATTCAATTGAAAATATAAAAATAGGGTTACCCATTTAAGTCTCGTGTAATTTAATCGAAGCGTAAGCAATCGGTTTATGCTCTACGCATCTCTGAATGATTTTATCTAAAATTGATTGGCGATGATTCCTTCTGTTAAATCTAAAGAA